>NZ_JVPT01000062.1:0-130793 GCF_001055915.1 Corynebacterium sp. 212_CJEI
CTCCTACCCGAGAACATCGAGCTGATCCACGGGCCCGGCTGCCCCGTCTGCGTCATCCCCATGGGCCGCGTCGACGATGCCATTTGGCTGGCACAGCAAGAAGACGTCATTTTCACGACCTTCGGCGACATGATGCGTGTTCCGGGGTCCGAAACGTCGC
The DNA here is from genome assembly GCF_001055915.1 of Corynebacterium sp. 212_CJEI. Taxonomy (NCBI): domain Bacteria; kingdom Bacillati; phylum Actinomycetota; class Actinomycetes; order Mycobacteriales; family Corynebacteriaceae; genus Corynebacterium; species Corynebacterium sp. 212_CJEI. The sequence goes on from NZ_JVPT01000062.1 coordinate 161, forward strand.
TGATGCAGGCACGTGCGCGCGGCGCCAATGTGCGCTTTGTCTACTCGCCTCTCGACGCGCTGAAGATTGCCACCGATAACCCCGATAAGCAGGTCGTTTTCTTCGCCGTCGGGTTTGAGACAACCGCCCCGTCGACTGCCGTGACCGTTGAGGCCGCGCGCCGGCAGGGGGTGGAAAACTTCTCCGTATTTTCCAACCACGTACTCATCGAGCCGCCACTGCGCGCCATCGTCAACGGCGGCGAAACCAAGGTCGATGGTTTCATCGGCCCAGGTCACGTGGCTACAACCACCGGCACGGACGCCTTTGAGTTCCTGCCGCGCGAGTTCAATCTGCCAGTGGCGGTCACCGGTTTTGAGCCATTGGATGTGCTCCAGGCCGTCGTCATGCTGCTGGATCAATTCGTCAGCGGCGACGTTGCTGCCGGTAAGTCGCGGGTGGACAACCAGTACGCGCGCGTCGTTCGCTCCTCCGGCAACACCACCGCGCAGAAACTTATGGACCGCGTCTTTTCTCTCCGCGACACCTTCGAGTGGCGTGGCCTCGGCTGGATTGAAAACTCCGGCCTCGGCATCTCTGAGGAATACGCGGCATTCGACGCCGAGCGTCGTTTCCAGGTGCCGGGGCGCCGTATCCCAGATCCCGTGACCTGCGAATGCGGTTCTGTGCTCACCGGCCACATCAAGCCCTGGCAGTGCGCGGTCTTCGGCACTGCCTGCACCCCGGCGACCCCCATCGGCACCTGCATGGTCTCCCCCGAAGGCGCTTGTGCGGCGTACTACAACTTCGGCCGCATCGATCGGAAGGTCACCGAGAACCTGGCGAAATCCCGCCGCTAGTTACTCCGTAATTCCCGCACGCGCGAGCGCTGCCACCGCCTGCTTTACGACGGGCGCGTCAATCATCTCGCCATCGAGCTGAAAGGCGCCAGTGTGCGTACCTGCGTGATCGACAATCTTCCGGGCGCGGGCGAGCGTTGCTTCCGACGGCTTATATGCCTTGCGCACCGGCGGCACCATCGCCGGGTGGATGCAGGCCGTAGCCAGGAAACCACAGCCCACGGCATCGAGAGCCTCTAGGTACTGGCCGAGCTCATCGCGAAAGTCAGTATGAACGGCATCAATGGCGGCAATACCCGCCGCAGCTGCATGCACCTGAACGAGTGCACGAGCCAATCGCTGCGGATCGCGGTAGTGGCGACGAGGGTTTTCATCCACACTCTGGCGCGAGGACACCCCGCCGAGTTCGGCGGTCAGGTCTTCGGCACCCCAGAACAGACCCACAACGTCCGGGTGCATGGCAATCTGCTGGATATTAATCATGGCCTGCGGGGTTTCAATCATCGCGATGATCTTCAACCCCTCGAGCTCTGCGGGGATGGAGTCTCGAATCTTGGGCACCATGACGATGTCGTAATCACATGCACGGGCAAAGGCGACATCCTCCGCGAAGGTCGGAGTCCCGGGACCGGTGATCCGAAGAATAGTCGTCTCCGGGTCGAGCGGATTGTTGATGATGTTCGCACGTGCCTGCTCGTGATTGTCAACGGCAGCGCCGTCTTCCAGGTCAATGATGACCATGTCCGATCGTTCAGCAGCTTTCTGGAAACGTTCCGGACGGTCAGCCGGGGCGAAGAGTAGCGCCGGGCCAGAGGGAAGCCAAGGGAAGGTCTGTTCACCATCGAGGGAGCTAAAGCCTGTCATAGCTCCTAACCTAATTGAAAACTCGAATCACCTTCGCGCAGGGGCTCCCCCAGGAGACAACAAAACCCGCGTTGTGGCATCCATAGAGGGGAAACCACAACGCGGGCTTGCTGAGTTTTCAGCCTTTGGCGATTAGTCGCGGTACAGCAGCAGCGCATCGCCCTGACCGCCGCCACCGCACAGGGACACACCAGCGCGACCCGAACCGCGACGGTTCAGCTCCATCGCAGCGGTCAGAGTCAGGCGGGCACCAGAGCAGCCAATCGGATGGCCGAGGGCAATCGCGCCACCGTGGATGTTGGTCTTCTCCAGCGGGTAGTCCAGCTCACGCAGGGACTTGACGGCCACCGCACCAAATGCCTCGTTGATCTCGATGAAGTCGAGCTCCTGCGCGTCCCACTCAGCGCGACGCAGGGCCTCCTTCAAAGAGTCCGCAGGCTGAGCGTGCAGGGAGTTATCCGGACCTGCGGTCTGGCCAGCCTTGCCCACAACTGCGAGGTAGTCCAGGCCGTGCTTTTCTGCGTAAGCACGCGATGCCAGCACAACTGCTGCGGCACCGTCGGAAATCGGCGAGGAGTTACCGGCAGTGATGGTGCCGTTTTCCTTCAGGAAGACCGGACGCAGCTTAGCCAGGGTCTCCACCGTGGCCTCTGGGCGAATGCCCTGGTCGGTGTCGACAACTACCGGGTCACCCTTGCGCTGCGGAATCTCGATTGGAGCGATTTCCTGCGCGAAAATACCGTCTTCCTGCGCCTTAGCCGCACGCTGGTGAGAAGCGGCCGCAACCTCGTCCTGCTGCTCGCGGCTAATGCCGAGGTCGCTGTTCGGACCGTCGGTAAGCGTACCCATGGACACACCATCGAAGGAGTCGACCAGACCGTCGCGCTCCAAGGTGTCCTCCAGCTTCAGCGCACCGAAGGACTTGCCCTGACGAACACCGCGTGCAACGTGCGGAGCGTGCGTCATGGACTCCTGACCACCTGCAACAACGACGTCTGCATCACCGAGACGAATCAAGCGAGCGGCGTGAATGACAGCGTTTAGGCCCGAGAGGCAGACCTTGTTAACGATCTCAGCAGTCGTATTCCATGGCAGACCTGCCTTAATGGCGACCTGTCGAGCCGGGTTCTGGCCAGCACCTGCGAGAATCACCTGGCCCAGAACGACGTGCTGAACCTCTTCCGGGGCAACGCCGGAACGCTGGACAGCGTGCTTGACAGCATGAGCGCCAAGTTCGACGGAAGTAAGCGGTGCCAGCTGACCGAGCAGCTTGCCCTGCGGGGTGCGGGCACCAGCGAGGATAACGACATCATTCGGGCTGGGAGCTGGAAGGTTACTCATGGATGGATTCTCCTAAGTCAAAACTGATGAGTGTGGACTGACCATGATTGCTGCGTATTTAATTCTCGAGGTCAACCACGTATGCGGCTTCGGTGTTGGCCTCGATATCTGCCAGCGTCACCCCAGGTGCCAGCCTGCGTAGCACCAGGTGATCATCAGCGACATCGAAGCTTCCCAGGTTGCTAATAATCCTTTTCACTACTTTTGCACCTGTGAGGGGCAGTTCGCAGGCTTTTACCAATTTTGGTTTGCCATCCTTGGAAACATGATCGGTCAAAACCACCACTCGAGGGGTACCGGCGACCAAGTCCATCGCACCGCCCATGCCCTTGACCATCTTTCCCGGAATCATCCAATTGGCCAGGTCACCGCACTGGCTCACCTCCATCGCACCCAACACGGCCATTTTCACGGCACCGCCGCGAATCATGCCGAAACTGGTGGCGGAGTCGAAGATTGCCGCGCCCGGCACCAATGTCACGGTCTGCTTCCCCGCATTGATGAGGTCAGCATCCTCTTCGCCTTCATATGGGAAGGCACCCATTCCCAGAATTCCGTTTTCACTCTGCAGCAGAACGCGCACGCCTTCGGGAATATGGTTTGCCACCAGTGTCGGAATGCCGATACCCAGATTCACATAGTCGCCATCGCGCAGCTCTTCAGCGGCTTGCTGTGCCATCTCGTCACGGCTCCAGCCCTTGTCCATAATTGTCTTCGCAGGTGCCATTTAAATCTCCTCCCCTGCTGCCGCGTCACCGGCATCGTGGCTGGAATCGGTATTGCGTGGCCGAGTTGTGCGCTTTTCAATGAGCTTCTCGCGTCCGCCACCGCGAACGATGTGCTGGATATACACACCCGGAGTCATCACCAGATCCGGGTCGATCTCGCCGCGGCCAAGCAAGTACTCCACCTCTGCAACGGTCACCTTGCCGGATGCTGCGCACAGCGGGTTGAAGTTCTGCGCGGTCCGGCGATAGACAAGGTTGCCGTCAATATCGCCGTGGTAGGCGTGCACCAGGCCGATGTCGGCAACGATGCCACGCTCCTGCACGTAGGTCTGTCCGTCGAAGTCGGCGTGGGGCTTGCCCTCTGCAACGAGCGTACCGACGCCGGTTGCGGTGTAGAACGCCGGAATACCTGCGCCCCCTGCGCGAAGCCGCTCAGCCAGAGTTCCCTGAGGGGTGAACTCCACCTCGATTTCTCCTTCGAGGTACTGGCGGGCAAACTCCTTGTTCTCGCCGACGTAGGAGGCCACTACCTTTGCCACCTGTTTGTTCTCCAGCAGAATGCCGAGTCCAGTACCGTCAATGCCCATGTTGTTGGACACGATGGTGAGGTCTTTTGCCCCGGAGTCGCGCACGCCTTCGATGAGGGTATATGGCACACCGCAAAGGCCGAAACCGCCGACTGCCAGGGTCATTCCATCAGTGACAAGGCCTGCGACAAGCTCTCGGCCGGTCTGATCAGTTGTTTTTGACATTGTTCTACACCCAGCCCAGGATTCGCGGAGCCATCTCACGCATCTCGACCTTGCGGACCTTGCCCGACGCGGTCATCGGGAACTCTTCGACGACGTGGACGTAGCGCGGAATCTTGTGACGCGACAGCTTGCCGTGGGCAAAGGCCGCCACATCGTCAGCGGTGAGGTCTTCCACATCGTCGTGCAGAATTACCCATGCCATGATCTCTTCGCCGTACTTGTCATCCGGCACACCGATGACCTGCGCATCGACGACAGCCGGGTGGGTGAACAGGAACTCTTCAATTTCGCGCGGGTAGATGTTCTCACCGCCACGGATGAGCATGTCCTTAATACGTCCGGTGATGGACAGGTAGCCCTCGTCGTCAAGCACACCCAAGTCGCCGGTGTGCATCCAGCCGTCGGCGTCGATGGCCTCGGCGGTTTTTTCCGGGTGTTCCCAGTACTCCTTCATAACGGAGTATCCGCGAACGACAACCTCGCCCTGTTCGCCTCGCGGCAGCGTCTCACCCGTTTCTTCACAAATGATGCGGGCTTCCAAGTGCGGCATGATTTGGCCGACGGTGTTGACGCGCTTTTCCAGCGGAGAATCCGCGCGGGTCTGGAAGGACACCGGCGAGGTCTCCGTCATGCCGTAACAGATGGCAATCTCGTGCATATTGAGTTTGTCCATCACATCACGCATGGTCTTCGACGGGCACGAGGTACCTGCCATCACACCTGTGCGCAGCAGCGACAGGTCGTAAGGGGATCCGTATTCCTCCTGATCATGAGCTTCTTCAAGCTCATTGATGAACATCGTCGGCACGCCGTAGAGGCTGGTGGCCTTGGCCGAGTGCACAGCCTTGAGTGTTTCACGCGCCTTAAACGACGGGGCCGGGATGACAATAGCGGCACCGTGGGTGAAGGCGGCGAAGGTGCCAATCACCATGCCGAAGGTGTGGAAGAACGGCACCGGCACACAGATGCGGTCGGTCTCGGTGTAGCCCAACAGCTCACCGATGAAGTATCCATTGTTCAGCAGGTTGCGGTGCGTTAGCGTAGCGCCCTTGGGAAAGCCTGTCGTGCCCGAGGTGAACTGGATGTTGATTGGATCATCCGGTTTCAGCTGGGAGGTGTACTCGCTCAGGTCGTCGATCTCGCTGTGCATGTGCTCGTACCATTCGGACGAACCGAAGTAGATGACCTTGTCCAGGCGCACACCGCGCTGCTTGGAGGCCTCGATCAGCATGGTTCGGTAATCGGAGTCCTTGTAGCGGCGAGCGGCAAACACCATACGCACACCTGCCTTTTCCAGCACGTAGTTCAGCTCGTGCTGGCGGTAAGCCGGGTTGATGTTGACCAGCACCAAGCCGATGTGGTGGCAGGCGTACTGCACCACGGTCCACTCCCATCGGTTGGTAGACCAAATGCCGATGCGGTCTCCTGGACGGTAGCCCTCCCGGATGAAAGCGCTGGCCAGGCGCAAAACTCGGTTGTAGAAACGCTCAAAGGTAAAGGAGACATCCGCGTAGACGTCAACGACGGCGTCGCGGGAAGGGAATTTCTCCACAATCGCACGCAGGTTCTCACCGAGGGTCTCATCGCGAAGTGGAGCGGCACCTTGCTCGACACCGGCGCCGAACACGTGGCTCATCTTGTTGCCATCGGCATCGACAACATCCTTGCCGTATGGCGCCGGCACAGTGGTGAAGCCCTCCGGCAGCTTCGAAGGATCAGCAGTGCGCTGTTCTGCGTGGTTCTTCAATGTCGCGGTCATGGGGAGTTCTCCTTGGTTTAAGTGACTCCGCAGAGTGCGGAGTGTGTGAGAGGAAAATGTGTTCTTTAGGGGGATAAATCAGTGGTCGTTACCGGCCGTGGGACTAACCGGTTACGGCAGCTCGCCGAGCAATGGCTTCTGCTTGACGGAAGAGCGGCGCATCCACCATCTGGCCGCCAAAGCTGAAGGCGCCGGTGTTCTCTTCCGCTTCCGCCAAGAGCCGACGCGCCCAGTCAATCTCCTCGTCGCTGGGGCGGTAAGCCTGGCGGATTGTCGGGACCTGACCGGGGTGGATACAGACGGTGGCGGCAAATCCCAACGCAGCGGCATCTGCGGCCTCCGCAGCTAGCCCATTCGCGTCGGAGATATTGACGTAGATGGAATCCAGACTGGCCTTACCGTGCGCCGCTGCAGCCAGGTGAACGTGGCTGCGGGTATGTACCGCCACACTGCGGTAGCTACCCGCATGGATACGGCCCGGCACGAGTGCAGCCTCTGCTTCGCTAAAGCGTGATGACGTTCCCGCCAATCCCGCCACCAGGTCCTCTGCGCCCCAGAACAGTGCAACGACACCATCGGCCTGCGCCAGCTCTTCGGCGCGCATGACCCCAAGCGGAGTTTCAATAAGGGCAATGACCTGGGTCTTCTCCCCCAGTGCCGCTACCAACTCATCCACTTGCTGAGCCGATGAAGCCTTGGGCAGCATCACCTGGCGGAAAGCGGTGCCACGCAGCATGTCAATATCCGCTGCGTAGTCCTCAACCTCCGGTGGATTGACACGCACAATCGTGCGGGCCGGGTCGAGGTCACAGGAGGCGATAGCCTCGCGGGCGGCCTCACGGTTTTCTGCGCGACAGCCGTCCTCCAGGTCCAGAATCACCATGTCGGCACGGTCAGCAGCTTTAGCGAATCGTTCCGGCCTGTCTGCCGGCGCAAACAGAATTGCAGGGCCCAGCGGCTGCCAGGAGTTATGCGTAGACATGGGCCACTCACTTCCCCGCTGAAGCTGCGTTCTCGGAGCCGTCGTCAAGCGAAGTCGGTGCGCATTGGACGAGCGTGGAACGGACTGCGCGGCAGACGACAGTGCCGTCCTGATTGCGTCCGATGTGCTCAAGCTCGACAATGCCCTGGTTGGGGCGGGACTTGGACAGACGCTTGTTACGGCAGACGGTCTCTGCGTACAGGGTGTCGCCGTGGAACATCGGTGCGGGAAACGCCACTTCGGTGAAGCCGAGGTTGGCGACGATGGTGCCGAGCGTCAGCTGCCCGACAGACAGCCCGACAACCGTCGACAGCGTCCACATCGAATTGACCAGGCGCTCGCCTCCGAATCCCGGCTGCTGGCTCGACCAGTGCGCATCCAGATGCAATGGCTGGGTGTTCATGGTCAGCGTCGTGAAGAGGACATCATCGGTTTCAGTGACGGTTCGCCCCGGACGGTGCAGGTAACGCGCGCCAACCTCGTACTCTTCGAACCACAGTCCGCGCTGCACGACGTCGCGGGTGACTTCGGTTGCGTTGTTGTCAGCCATTTTTACAGCCCCAATCCGCGCGCGATTAGCATGAGCTGCACTTCGGTGGTGCCCTCGCCGATCTCCAGGATCTTGGAGTCGCGGTAGTGGCGTGCCACGCGGTACTCGTTCATGAACCCGTAGCCGCCGAAAATCTGCGTCGCGTCGCGCGCGTTGTCCATCGCAGCCTCCGAGGCAATCATCTTGGCGATGTACGCTTCACGACGGAACTCTGCGCCCGCGGCCATCTTTGCGGCTGCGTCGTACCACGCCATCCGTGCGGCATGCGCACGCGCTTCCATACGGGCAATCTTGAAGGAAACAGCCTGGTACTCGCCGATTGCACGGCCCATGGAGTGACGTTCCTTGGCGTGGCGAACCGACTCATCAACACAACCCTGCGCAGCACCGGTGGCAAGCGCTGCGATTGCGACACGCCCCTCGGCCAAGATGGACAGGAAGTTAGCGAAGCCGCGACCACGGGTGCCCAGCAGGTTCTCCTGCGGGACGCGAACATCGGTGAAGGTCAGTGGGTGGGTGTCGGAGGCATTCCAACCGACCTTGTCGTAAGCCGGTTCCGCGACAAAGCCCTCCGTGCCACTCGGCACGATGATGGTAGAAATCTCCTTCTTGCCATCTTCCTTCTGGCCGGTGACTGCGGTGACAGTAACCAGCGAAGTAATATCCGTGCCGGAGTTGGTGATGAACTGCTTGGCGCCGTTGATGACGAAATCATCGCCGTCTTCACGGGCTGTGGTGCGGGTGGCGCCGGCGTCGGAACCTGCATCCGGCTCGGTGAGACCAAAGCCAGCGAGCTTCTTACCAGCAGTCAGCTCGGGCAGGTAGGTCTCCTTCTGCTTGTCATTGCCGAAGTGGAAGATTGGCATGGCGCCCAAACCAACGCCGGCTTCCAGGGTGATAGCGACCGACTGATCGACTTTAGCCAGCTCCTCCAGGGCGATACCGAAGGACAGGTAGTCACCGCCCATGCCACCGACTTCCTCGGGGAATGGCAGACCGAACAGGCCCATTTCGCCCATCTGCGAGACAATCTCGTACGGGAAAGTGTGGTTGCGGTCGTGCTCGGCGGAAACCGGGTCGACAACTTCGTTGGCAAATTCGCGAACTACTTTCTGCAGTTCCACGTATTCGTCGTCGAGGATGGCGGTTGCAATCTTGGTGCTTTCGGACATGATGAGTGCTCCTTAAAAGATTTTGTAGGTGTGGGACTTGATTGGCGTTAGACCTGGTTGGTGCGTTTCGTGTGGGTTTTTATTCCTCGGCTTCGGCCACAGTGATGACCGCCAGCTGCTGGTCACCGGTGACCTGATCGCCCGGCGCGACGGTGAAGCTGACCTCACCCGCAATTTCGGCAGTGAGAGTGTGCTCCATCTTCATGGCCTCCATGACCAACAGAGCATCACCAACTTCGACGCGGGTTCCCTCCTCCACCGCCAACGCGATAATCGCGCCGGGCATCGGAGCTTGGATGACTCCCGAGCCTCCGGCATCGGCTTCGGCTCCGGTGGTGACTACCTCGGTGCGAGGCAGCACCCACGTGCCGTGAGCGCCGGCGACGACGTATTCTTCACGGTTCGCAGCCCCCGCATTGTCGATGGTCTCGACCAGGAAGTGCTGTGCGACACCGTCGCGGACGATGCGCAGGTGTTCCCCGTCGCGGTAGACCGAAACCTTGTAGTTTCGCGGTTCTGGAACGTCGATCTCTTCGTTCTCCGCCTCGGCGGACAGGCCCGCGACCACATCACCAACGATGACGTCGGCGCTCGACGGCGTGCCCACAATCGAGATCAGACGCGAGTCCTCCCCCGTTCCGAAGCGGATGCGCTGCGCGGCCGGGGTACTGGCGCGCCAGCCGTCCGGGGTCAGCCACGGCGAGTCGGTGGCCTCTTCAAAGCGAGAAGTCAGCCAGTCCATCGCAGCGGCGAGGTAGACATCGTCCGGTGTTTCGGAGGTGGCGAAGCCTTCCGCCACACGGTCGAGCAGACCGGTATCAAGATCGCCGACGCGAACCTCGGGGACGTTCAGCAGGTAGCGACAAAAGTCGATATTGACACCGACACCTGCGACAACGGTGTCTCCGAGCGCCCGGTCCAGCCGCTCGAGCGCCTGCTCACGGTTTTCACCGTAGGAGATGATCTTCATCAACATCGGATCATAGAGAGATGAGACCTCGGAACCGTCGACAATGCCGGAATCCACCCGGATTCCCACCCCGCTCGGCTCGACGACACGTGTGACCGTGCCACCGGTGGGCAGGAAACCCGCCGCCGGGTCTTCGGCATACACGCGAGCTTCAATCGAGTGACCGGTAAGAGTTACATCTTCCTGAGCAACCGGCAGTGGGCGTCCCGAGGCAATGTCAACCTGCAGCGCCACCAGATCCAGGCCGGTGACCTGCTCAGTCACGGGGTGCTCAACCTGCAGGCGCGTATTCATCTCCATGAAGAAGAACGACGACGGGTCCTTCGCCGGCACAATGAACTCCACCGTGCCCGCGCCGACGTAGCCAACCGAGCGTGCCGCGTCACAGGCCGCTTCACCAATTGCGCTGCGCGTTTCCTCATCCAGCAGAGGGCTCGGCGCTTCCTCGATGACCTTCTGATGGCGTCGCTGCAGCGAGCACTCACGCTCGCCCAAGTGGATTACATTGCCGTGTTTATCTGCGAGAATCTGCACCTCGATATGCCGCGGGGTGTCGACGAAGTGCTCGATGAACAGGGAGTCATCGCCGAAGGCACCCGCCGCTTCACGACGAGCTGTTGCGAGTGCCGCCGGCAGGTCAGCAGCATTTTCCACGCGGTGCATCCCCTTGCCACCACCGCCTGCCGACGGCTTAATCAGTACAGGAAAGCCAATCGATGGGGCTGCCTCAATGAGGTCCTCGTCGCTAAGCCCGGGGCGAGAAAGACCCGGCACGGTGGGAACATCGCGGGCTTCGACGGCAGCGCGGGCGGAGATTTTGTCACCCATGATGTTGATGGCGCTGGCCGGTGGGCCAATGAATTCAATACCTGCTTCCTCACAGGCGGTCGCGAAGTCTGCGTTTTCAGACAGAAAGCCGTAACCGGGGTGGATTCCGTCTGCGTCGCAGCGGCGAGCGGCATCGATAATCTTGTCGATAACCAGATAGGACTCGCGTGCCGGAGATGGGCCAATGTGGATGGCCATATCCGCCATGCGGACGTGAGGGGCGTCGGCATCGGCATCCGAGTAAACCGCGACGGAGCGAATTCCGTTGTCACGAAGGGTTCGAATAATGCGGCAGGCAATCTCCCCGCGGTTTGCGACCAATACGGTACTCAGGCTGCCGCCAGCTGCGTGGGGCTGCGTGTTGTGCGCTGTCATGTGCCCTGTGTTTCCTTTCCAGAAAATGCGGTGTCGAGAGTTTTTAGCTGGTTACTACATGCGGAAGATGCCGAAGCCCTGTTCATCCAGGGGCGCGCCACTTGCCACATCGAGGGCCATGCCAAGAATTCGGCGGGTATCTGCGGGATCGATGACACCGTCATCCCACAGGCGAGCCGATGAGTAATAGCAGTGCGACTGGCGCTCAAACTGCTCGCGGATCGGAGCTTCAAACTCCTCCTGGTCTTCCTGCGACCAGCTCTCACCTGAGCGTTCAATCTGGTTGCGACGAACCGTCGACAGCGTCATCGCCGCCTGTGGACCGCCCATGACGGAAATGCGAGCATTCGGCCACATCCAGAGGAAGCGCGGCGAATATGCGCGACCGCACATGGAGTAGTTGCCGGCGCCGAAGGCACCGCCGATGACTACGGTGAACTTGGGCACGCGGGTGGTAGCCACGGCGTTGACCATCTTGGCGCCGTGCTTTGCGATACCGCCGGCCTCGTATTCGCGACCAACCATGAAGCCCGTGGTGTTCTGCAGGAATACCAGTGGGATGCCGCGCTGATCACACAGCTCGATGAAGTGCGCGCCCTTCTGTGCAGATTCCGCGAAGAGAATGCCGTTGTTGGCGATAATGCCGACGCGGTGCCCGTGAATGCGGGCGAAAGCAGTGACCAGGGTCGTACCAAATTCGGCCTTGAACTCCTGGTATTGGCCTCCATCCACAATAATTTCAATGACCTCGTGAACGTCGTAAGGCACTTTGGCATCGACGGGGACGACATCGTAAAGATCGGTCTGGTTGCGAGTCGGCGCGACGGTGGGCTCTGTGTCCCACGGAACTTCCGGGTCCTTGGGGAGCGTTGCGACGATATCGCGGACACGACGCAGTGCGTCGGCATCGTTAACTGCGAGATGGTCAGTAACGCCGGAGGTCTTGGAGTGCAGTTCGCCGCCACCGAGTTCCTCTGGTGTGACATCTTCACCAGTTGCAGCCTTAACCAGTGGTGGGCCTGCCAGGAAGATGGTGCCCTGGTTTTTCACAATGACCGCTTCATCGCTCATCGCCGGCACGTATGCGCCCCCGGCGGTACAGGATCCCATCACGGCGGCAATCTGCGGAATCCCGCGAGCGGAGAGGTTGGCCTGGTTGTAGAAAATGCGACCGAAATGATCGCGATCAGGGAAAACTTCATCCTGGTTGAGAAGCATGGCCCCGCCGGAGTCGACCAGGTAAATGCACGGCAAGTGGTTAAGGCTGGCAATCTCCTGTGCGCGCAGGTGCTTCTTGACAGTCAACGGGTAGTACGTTCCGCCGGAAACGGTTGCGTCATTGGCTACAACCAGGCAGCGACGACCTTCGATGATGCCAATGCCGGCGATGACGCCAGCAGCCGGAACCTTGCCGCCATACATTTCGTGGGCCGCTAGAGGTGCGACCTCAAGGAAAGGGCTGCCGGGGTCAAGCAGTTGGTTGATGCGCTGACGTGGCAGCAGCTTACCGCGGGAAATATGGCGAGCACGGGCACGTTCGGAACCACCGCGTGCTGTCGTGCTGAGCAACTCTTTGAGCTCTGCGACGAGCTCTTCGTGGCGCTGTCGGTTGGTCAATGCTGGGGCGTGAGTCATGGGCGAAATACTTTCCGTTAATGACTATTAACTTTCTTGACGGAAAGGTTAATGTGACCACAGTCACTTCACAACAAGTTTTGTTTCCTAGGTCATACTTTTACCCCCGGATGCCTTTCAGACAGCTTGAAGTACACACCCCTCCCTGAGGTCACAACATGTTTCCAATAGAGATTTAAGTTTGTCCTAGAAATCTGTTTCGGGGGTAAATTCACTTGGATAAGACCGACCGCTCCACACAATAAAACCGCCTGACCTCACACTGCTGAGCACAGTGAGGCCAGACGGCACAAGAATAAATACGGATTATTGGTTGTTAATGCCCAGCGCAGCAAGGGCCATCTCAAAGGCATTTTCCCTTGTCACCTCGGGCCCCGCCCATTTGAGCACATGTCTGGAAGAGTTAATCAACCCAGCGGTGAGCTGGACTTTAAGCTGCGCCTCGTCGGAGGTGAGTTCGGGCTGTAGTTCACGCAGAGCGTCCACCCATAAGACCATGTAAAGACGCTGCAAGGAACGCACTTTTGCGCTCTGCTCTGGCGCTAGATTTCCGCCTTCGCGTTCTTGGACACGAATGCGATCGGGCTCCGTGACTGCAAAATGCACGTGATGCGCAAGGAGGCCCCGAAGAGTCTCCTCTGGACCCCAATCATTGCTCTTTGCTCGATCGAGAACTGCTCGCGCACCATCGACAAGTCGGATAGAAATATCGATGAGGATCTGCGCCAACAGCTCTTCCTTGCCGCTGAAGTAGCGGTAAAGAGCTGGGCCAGAAATGCCAACAGCGGAGCCAACATCCTCCAACCGAGTCTGATGAAACCCTCGGTCGGCCAGGATCGCAGCAGCAGCGGAGAGAATCTCTGCTTCTCGACGCCGTCGCGCTTCGGTTCTACGTGACATAAGCCCTTATGTTAAACGCATTGGAGCCATTTCGTCTGCATAATTACCACCAGCGCCCGCCCTCAGCGTGTGTTCACATAGACCACGGCTCGACAACAGACACACATCCTCGCCCACAGGTCCCCACACGTCCGGGTAGAGAAAAACCGCCGAAGTGACAGTTAGCACCTCGGCGGTTAGCCCTTAGCCCGTGAAAGAATTAGTGGAAGAAGTGGCGTGTACCAGTCATGTACATGGTGACGCCAGCTTCCTTGGCAGCAGCGATGACCTCTTCGTCACGGATGGAGCCACCTGGCTGGACAACTGCCTTCACACCGGCATCAATCAGGACCTGCAGGCCGTCAGCGAACGGAAAGAAGGCATCGGACGCAGCGTAGGCTCCCTGAGTACGGTTTTCTCCGTCGGCAAGCGTATTTGCGCGCTCAACGGCGAGCTTTGCGGAGTCCACGCGGTTGACCTGGCCCATGCCGACGCCGACGGTGGCGTTGTTCTTGGACAGCAGGATGGCGTTGGACTTCACGGCGCGGACGGAGCGCCATGCAAACTCGAGCTCAGCCAGCTCTTCAGCATTCAATGCCTCGCCGGTTGCCAGCTCCCAGTTCTCCGGCTTATCGCCCTCTGCCTGGTAGGTATCCGGATCCTGGGTAAGCAGACCACCCGAGATGAACTTGTTCTCTGCGGTCGGTGCTTCGTACTCGGCGACGAGAATACGCAGATTCTTCTTGGCCTTCAGTACCTCAACGGCACCGTCTTCGTAGGACGGAGCGACGATGACCTCGGTGAAGATGTCCTTGACCTGCTCGGCCATCTCAACGGAGACCTCGCGGTTGACGGCGATGACGCCACCGAACGCGGACATCGGGTCACATGCGTGAGCAGCGCGGTGAGCTGCGGCGATGGACTCATCCGAGACTGCGATACCGCACGGGTTAGCGTGCTTGATAATTGCCACACACGGACGCTCATGATCCCAGGCGGCACGCCATGCGGCGTCGGCATCCTGGTAGTTGTTGTACGACATCTCCTTGCCGTTCAGCTGCTTGGCGTTAGCCAGCCCCTTGGTACCAATGCGGGTCAGAGTTGCCGACTGGTGAGAGTTCTCGCCGTAGCGCAGCGGAGTCGGGGTGGCCCCCTCAGCGCCACCGAGCTGCTCAACAAACCAGTTGGACACAGCTGCGTCGTAATCGGCGGTGTGCAGGAATGCGTCACGAGCGAACTCACGGCGCTGCTCCAGGGTGAAGCCGCCTTCCTTCACGGCGGTAGCGACATCGCCGTAGCGAGCCGGGTCGACCACGATAGCAACCGACGGGTGGTTCTTCGCCGCAGCGCGAACCATCGACGGGCCTCCGATGTCGATCTGCTCCACGCACTCGTCGTAGGAAGCGCCCGAGGCAACGGTCTCACGGAACGGGTACAGGTTAACGACAACGAGCTGGAAAGCCTCCACACCGAGCTCCTTCAGCTGAGCCAGGTGGTCTTCCTTGCGGGTATCAGCCAGAATGCCGGCGTGAACACGCGGGTGCAGGGTCTTCACACGGCCCTCGAGGCACTCCGGGAAACCAGTGAGATCCTCAACCGGGGTCACAGGCACGCCAGCTGCAGCAATCTTGCCAGCCGTGGAACCGGTGGAAACGATTTCCACGCCAGCCTCGTGCAGGTCGCGAGCCAGCTCCTCGAGCCCAGTCTTGTCGTAGACGCTAATCAGAGCGCGCTTGATCGGTTTACGCTGCGTGTTGTCGTTGGTCATTTCAGATAAGCCTTTCGTCCGTCACGCTCAATTCCGTGATCGGCAATCGAGTGCAATACATCAACCAGGAGTCGGCGTTCGACAACCTTGATTCGTTCGTGCAGGGTCTCCACCGTGTCGTCGTCCTCGACGGCCACTGGCTGTTGCGCCAGAATCGGCCCGGTGTCCACTCCATTATCAACGATATGCACGGTCGTGCCGGTGACCTTCACCCCGTAGTCAAGTGCATCCGGTACCGCACGCGCCCCTGGGAAGGACGGCAGCAGCGCTGGGTGCGTATTAATGATGCGATTGCTGTAGGCCTCCACAAATGATGGCCCCAGAATGCGCATGAAACCCGCCGAGACAACGATATCCGGCGAAAAACTGTTCACGGCCTCTAAAACACGAATATCCCAACCTTCTCGGTCCGTCTTTGCCTCAGCATCGAAAGGCACCCGAAAAGTTGGGATATTGAGGTTTTGAGCCCTCTCCAGCGCCGGACAATCCTTGTCCGAACCAACCGCGACAATCTGAACCTTTTCAACGTCCAGCAGTTCCAGCATCGACTGCAAAAGGGAGCCCAGGCCAGAGGCCAGGACTACGATGCGGAGCTGCTTGCTGGAGGAATTATTGTGCGAAATTTCTGCGACGGGCTGTGCTTCAGTCACGGCGTTTAGCTTACCCAGCCCGACAGAGACCCCAAATTCCGCTCCCCCTAAGTTGGCTTAGCTCTTTTGGCTTGACGACGGCTCCCCGTCGCCGCCCTCCTCCGAGTCTTCGGTGTCCTCATCGGATTCGTCCTCATCGGTCGCATCCACTTCGCTCGGTTCTTCTCCGCCTGCGGCGCTTTCCGAATCCTCTTCAGAGTCCTCCGATTCTTCAGCGTCTTCTGAAGCATCTTCAGACTCAGCACCGGACTCTGATTCCTCCTCTGTGTCGGACTCGGCTTCGTCTTCGGAGGTCGCTACGACTTCCCCGTCGACAATCTCCTCCGACTCCTCCGAACCGCTCCCGTCATTGTCGGACTTATCGGCGTCGCCGGCATCCTCAGCCTCAGCATGACCGTTTCCATCTCCCGCAGGCTTCGGCGGGAACTTTTCTGCGGCCACTTCCGAGACTCCCTTGTCCCTACCAAGTGACGGCACACCGGTCATCGCAACAACCACGATGGCCCCCGGAACAAGCAGCCACATCGAGCCGAGCAGTCCAGTCAGCCACCAGGAGGCACCGGCCCACCCAAAGATGCCAACCTCACCGCCGAGCAGCCAAGCCAGCCCCATGAGGAAGATGATCGACCACACGGCAGCGAGAACGACGACCAGGTAGGGCTGCTTCGGTGCAGATTTCTTCAGGAATGCCACGACGCGCCAAGCCGCAACGGCTGGCGGTAGCACAATCAGCACTCCGAAAGCCCAGTGCACCAGCGACTGAGGCATGGCAGCCAAAATCGGCAGCGGTGGCAGCTGAGCCGGGTGCACTGCGAACAGCCCAGCCTCCGCTGGCCCAAACGTCGATTTTCCGCCCACCAGCACACCGACAGCACCGAAGGCCACATTTGGCAGGTACAGCAGCGAGAGGCCGCTGACCGCAACACTTTCACCGACGGTATCCGTGATTGCAAATGTCTCTGCCAGCAACTCTCGATGCCAAATCAGCGAAACGAGTGTCACCACAACACCGGCCAGCCACAGCCATGCCACGTAGCTGCCCGCCAGACGGGCCGACCCGAGCAACCACTCCGGCAGCTTCCGGCGCAGCAGTAGTGCACGCAGCAACCGCTGCCCCATTCCCAGCACCAAGGCCACGAGATTTACAAGCAGCGCGGCTGCAATCGCAAGGCCGAAACTAGGGGTCTGAACGCGGGGAAACACCTTCGACGCGTCGTAAAGCATGAGCCACGCGATGATGGTGAGAACAATGGGCGTGCCCAGATACGCGCCGACCAACGCGCGCACATCCTTGATGCTGATGCGGTCAGCGACCTCGCGGCGCACCCGCCAAGCGATGAATGCCACCATCAGCACTGCGGGTAGCGCCGGCGTGAGCCCCAGCGTCGTGCCGTTAAAGCGGAACGGGGCAAGGTTAAACATCATCCACAGCGACGCGATACTCGCTGGAAGCGGAGACATTCCAGCGCCGCTGACGATGACGCCAATCAGAGCTACCGAGATGATGAACAGCAATACGACGCCGTAAGAACCGGCAACAGACAGCCCAAACCGGCGTGTACGAGGCGAGTTAATGAAACGACGGAACCCCGAGGGGCGCCCCTTGCGTGACGACGTTCCGGAGCCCCCCGCTTTCATCTTCGTCGTGGCGCCTCGATTGCTGTCGGCACCGACGCTGCGCGCACCGCCAGTCCGACCGGCCTGCGTGTTCTGCCATGCGCGGGCAGTGCGCTCACTGTGCTCACTGCGGACGCTACGGGAACCACCGCCGCTGCCACCGGCACCGGTGCGGCTTCGCCGATTTCGATCGCTACCGGAGGAACCTCTCCGCGAATCCGCGCCTTTCACAGTGACATCGTCCTTCCCGCTTCTAATCATTGACAGCTGATTGCCCACCTATATAGATAGGGTGCCACGCAAGGGTGCGTCACAGCCATGGCCATATAGTGCCATACATACAACGCCTCTTTGTTTAGGCATTGCAGAGTCTAATTTGAAGGTACGGATCCCAGGACGGACGGTATCCGTTGAGTCCGATCTCCTCCGCTGTCCCCCCAAAGTGGCTTCGCCGTTGGTTTCCATTTGTCAACGTCGATGGGTTACCTTTTGTCACCCCCGCGACCACACCCTTAGTTCACCCGGAAACTACTTGCCGACCTCCCTACCCGCCCCCTCGATTAAGGGGCATCCGCCATAAAGCCCCTGGCAACACACCGGTTGCGCTTCACCGGATCCGCGATACAAGACAACAGCCCCACGGTCGCAGCACGGCTCTATTGAACTGAAACTGACAAATTAGTGAACAAGTTCTCTAAATATGAGTTGCTTGCCCTATATCGAACCGTTATTATCGCAGAAGTTAGATAACAGTTGGGTTACAAAGAGTTTCGTTGGCAGGGAGATTGAAGTGACGTTTTTCAATGCTCGTCGCGGAGGCGGAAAGCACCGCAAGGTAGAGGTTTCCGCAACTTCTCGCGCAGCACTGGTCGCGCTGTCCGCATCGACGATCGCTTCTTCCAACGCGGTCGCCCACGCAGCCGAGACCGAGAATAAGGCTCCGGAGGACTCAGCTTCGACTCAGACCCGCGCTGCTCAGCCGAAGAACAATGCTCCGATGGTGCTGGCCTCCAGCTCCTTCAATCCGAGCACTAACCTCAGCGACCACCTCGCTACGGCGTTGCAGTACAACCAGGAGCGCGTTGCTCGCGACCAGGCTGCCCGCGCTCCGAAGCTCTCCATCCCGACCGTGGGGCTGCTGACCTCACCGTTCGGTCCACGCTGGGGAACCTTCCACTACGGTGTCGACCTGGCTAACGTCACCAACACCCCAATCATGTCCGTCATGGACGGCACTGTTATCGATGCCGGCCCGGCTCAGGGCTACGGCCAGTGGATTCGCGTTCGCCATGACGACGGCTCTGTTTCCGTCTACGGCCACATCGAGTCCATCTACGTTGCTGTCGGAGAAGCTGTCCGAGCTGGTCAGGTCATCGCCGGTATGGGCAACCGCGGCTTCTCCACCGGTACGCACCTCCACTTCGAGATTCACCCGGATGGCACCACCCCGGTCGACCCGGTGACCTGGTTCATCCAGCGTGGTCTGAACCTGAACTAATCAGGTATCGGCACAGGTACGAGCAAGCCTGGCCGCTCTGCGAAGGCCCTACCTGTGCACCGGCTCCCTGTTTGACCGCGGCTGCAAGCCTCCCCTGATTAAATTTTTCAGAAACCGGCATCGCCGCCGGTACTGGGGCTTTACTCTTGACACATGGCAGAGACTCAAACATTCCGCATGTGGAAGAAATTGGCTGCGACTCCAGTCGTCGGCAAGCGTCTATTTTCCTTAGCCGCCGCGTTGACGGCGCCATATTTCCGCACAATCTGCCCCAAGCTAGAGACGATGCAGCCTGGACTGGCGGTAGCGCATATGCCCGCTTGGTGGGGCGTGCGTAATCACATTAAGTCCGTGCATGCGATTGCTGCGTGTAACCTCGCTGAATTCGCGATGGGCATGCTCTGTGAGGCCAGCGTGCCGACAACGCATCGCTGGGTGCCAAAGGGCATGACGACGAACTACAAGCGCATCTCCGTTGGTGGTCTGACGGCTGTGGCCAAGGCTGAGTTGCCGGACTTCTCCACCATCACACCGGAGACTGGTGGCGTAGATTTTCCCGTCCACATCGTGCTGACCGACGCCAACGGCACCGAAGTGCAAGATGCCACCATCAACTGCTGGGTGACGGCGAAAAAGCCTAAGTAGCCTCCACGCGATAGTGGCACGTGCACGGCCGCGGGTAGGGACGGCCAGCCACGCGGTGGTGGATTTTTACAGCTTCTCCATGGGCACGCCGCCGATAAGCATCATTCGGACCTTACCTGCGGATCCAAAGTCAATCATCGCAGTTGCCCGGGGCGCGGCCCCTTGGACCTCAAGCACAGTGCCTAAGCCGTACTTGTCGTGAACAACCTTGTCACCGGGCTCTAGGTGCAAGACCTGATTCTTCTTTCGGGATGACGCACCAGAGCTGGCGGATCCACCAGAGCCGAAGCCCGAGCTGGAACCGAAGCCCGACGAGGCACCATGGCCACGACCAAACGCGCTGCCCGCGCCGTAGCCGCCAGAACCAAAACCACCAGAACCGGAGCCCCAGCTTCGAGCCGGAGCCTCGCGCAGCCAATCAATCAGGTCGCTTGGGACTTCCCCCAGGAAACGTGAGGGCGGATTATTCTGCGGCGAACCCCACGAGGACCGAGTCACAGCGCGCGTGAGATACAGCTGCTTGCGAGCACGGGTAATACCGACATAGGCCAGACGCCGCTCTTCGGCCAGCTCCTTCGGATCGCCCAGGGCGCGCAGGTGCGGGAACAGTCCGTCTTCCCAGCCGATGAGAAATACCACCGGAAACTCCAGGCCCTTGGCCGTATGTAGCGTCATCAACGTCACTACACCGGTGTCATCATCCGGAATCTGGTCCGCATCCGCCACCAGAGAAACTCGCTCGAGGAACGCCTGCAGACTTCCCGGCTCCGCTTCCCCATCGTTGTCGAAGTCGGCCGTGAAATCACGCGCGAGGTCATTCGCGATCTCCGATTCCACCGCGGACTCGCCACTGGCATCAGCACCGCTTTCAGCATCAGCTGCAGCGCCAGAGCCTTCATTTACATCAGCGCTAATATCCACCGACGACATCATCCGCGCCTCTGCGGAGAACTCCCGCGCAACGCTGACGAGCTCATTGAGGTTGTCCAGGCGCGTGGCATCTTGCGGATCATTGGAGCGCTCGAGCTCCGACTTGTATCCACTGCGGTCAATAATCGCGTTGACCAAGTCACCGATATCGGCCAGTTCACCGGATGCCATATCCGCCGCCAGAGCATCAATCATCTCGACGAACGCCGCCATCGCGTTTCGACTCCGCGCCGCCACCGCCGGAACCTTGCCCTCAGCTACGGCACGTAGCGCCGTGCCAAACGAGCACCGCTCGTCTTCGGCATAGAGCGACACATGCGCCACCGCACGGTCACCGATTCCACGCCGCGGCGTATTGATAATGCGACGCAGCGAAACATCATCGTCGAAGTTCTCAATAACGCGCAGGTAGGCGACAATATCGCGTACTTCCTTACGCTCATAGAACCTGGTGCCACCAACCACCGTGTACGGCACGCCCATACGAATGAAGACATCCTCTAGAGCACGGGAGGAATTATTGGTGCGGTAGAAAATCGCCACATCCGAGTACGAGTACGGCCCGTAATCGACCAATTGCTCAATCTCGTTAGCGATAAACCGAGCCTCATCGTGCTCATTGTCCGCTACGTAGCCCTTGATCTTGCCGCCCTCACCGAGATCGGTCCACAGCTTCTTCTCCCGGCGATTCTCATTGCGCGCAATCAACGCATTGGCCGCCGACAGAATCGTCTGCGTCGAGCGATAGTTTTGCTCCAGCAGAATCGACGTGGCCTCCGGATAGTCCTTCTCAAACTCCTCAATATTGCGAATAGTCGCACCACGGAAGGCATAAATGGACTGGTCCGAATCGCCCACCACACACAGCTCGCTCGGAGGCACATCTCCACCGGGCTTGCCGACGAGCGTCGAGACCAAAACATACTGCGCATGGTTGGTGTCCTGGTACTCGTCCACCAACACATGCCGGAAGCGACGACGGTAATACTCTGCAACCTGCGGATGATTGGTGAAGATCCGAACGACCTCACCGATTAGATCGTCAAAATCCACGGCATTAGCTGCCCGCAGCCTGGTCTGGTACTCCAGGTAAACCCGTGCAACGACGTCATCAAAAGGATTGCGCGTCGTCGAGGCATCCGCGATGGCCTTCTCCGGGTCAATCAACTCATTCTTGAGATTGGAGATACGCGACGAGAGCACGCGGCCGGTGAACTTCTTGGCATCCAGGTCCATGTCCTTAGCGATCATGGACAGCAAACGCCGGGAGTCGTCCGAATCATAAATAGAGAAATTGGAATTAAGCCCCGGTACTAGCGCATGCTGCATGCGCAGGATGCGCACACACATGGAGTGGAACGTGGACACCCACATACGCTGCGCCTGGTCACCGACCAGACCGGCCACACGCTCGCGCATCTCGGCAGCGGCCTTATTGGTAAAGGTAATAGCCAAAATTTGGCTTGGCAGCACCCCACGCGCACCGATTAGGTATGCAATCCTGCGCGTCAGCACAGACGTCTTTCCCGAACCAGCTCCAGCCACAATCAACAGTGGTGAACCAATGTGCTCCACTGCTTGGCGCTGCTGCGGATTAAGCCCCTCTAGCAGCGACTCTGAATCAAAACTGGGCTCGAAGCCGCCGCCAAAACCGCCGCCAAAGCTGGCAGCGCCACTCGGCGTGCTATTGCTACCAGCGCCGGCGAAGTGGCCGAAACCACCGCGGCCAGGCGTAGCACCGCCCGACTCACCGTGGTTCGAACCAGCATGGCTATCGCCACTGCGGCCATCGTCAGCATTGAAGGACCCGAACAGCATTCCAGTTTCATTTCCCATGATGGCTACTACAGTAGCCGAGCCCCCGGATTGGACTGTTCGAATCCTTTGGCACAATAAGAACTATGAGCGAAAACCCTGCGGACACTCCCGCCGCACACACCGACAACACCGACGGCGCCGAGCACAGCCAGCAGGCGGCGGCAGTATCCCCTTTTGAAGTCCGCACCCCCACCGGTACCGATGACCCGTTGAGCTCCGCGGAGATCGAACAGTACCGCAAGGAAATCAACCGCCTTGACGGGCTGATTATCGATGCCATTCAACGTCGCACCGCAATCAGTAAGGCCGTCGGCAAAACCCGCCTGGGATCTGGCGGCACGCGTCTCGTGCACGGCCGAGAGGTGCAGATCATCAACGAGTTCCGCGACGCACTTGGCCCAGAGGGCCCGGCAATCGCGTCGGCTCTGCTGCGCATGGGACGCGGTCGCCTGGGCTAACCCTCGCCAGCTACCTGCCCGGCTAGCCTTCCAGGGAAATCAGCTTTTCCTCTAGGAACTCATTGATACCGGTGAAACCACCCTCACGTCCAAGGCCGGACTGCTTGACACCACCGAACGGCGCCGACGGGTCCGACAGCGAGCCCTTATTGACCGCAACCATGCCGGACTCCAATGCCTCTGCCGCACCGAGCGCCTTGGTCAGGTTCTCACTGAACACATACGCCGCCAGACCAAAGATAGTGTCATTTGCCTGCTCAATCGCACGGCCATCGTCCGTGAAGGTTGTCACTGCAACCACCGGACCGAAAATCTCTTCGCGGACAATATCCGCGTCCTCGGGCACATCGGTCAGAACTGTGGGTTCGAAGAAGTAGCCGTCGGAAAGCACGCCTCCGAGATCCGGAATCTTGCCGCCACACTCAACCTTCGCACCACGCGTGACCGCATCGTCAACCAGATCACGAACCTTTTCCTGCTGATCGCGCAGTGCGAGTGGGCCAAGATCCGTGGCAGGATCGGTACCCTCGCCCAACTTCAGTTCCGCAAAACGCTTGACGACGCCCTCGACGAACGCATTCTTCTTGGATTCATGAACAATAAAGCGATTCGGGGCGATACACACCTGGCCGCCATTGCGGAGCTTGGCGTCACTGACTGCCTGCACAGCCTTATCAACATCACCATCAGAGAGAATGACAAACGGAGCATTCCCGCCGAGCTCAAGGGAAACTTTCATCGAAGTTTCCGCGGCCTTCGCAGCGAGCATCTGGCCAACTTCGGTGGAACCGGTGAAGGTGAACTTGCGCAGGCGGTCATCGGAAAGCAGGGCAGAAACGTTGGCTGAGTGCCCTGTTGGCAGGACGGAAATCACGCCTGCGGGAACACCGGCCTCGATAAGTAGTTTGCCCAGGTAGAGCATGGTCAGCGGAGTTTTGGACGCGGGCTTAATAATGACCGGGCAACCGGCGGCCAGTGCCGGGGCGATCTTGCGAGTCCCCATAGCCAGCGGGAAATTCCACGGCGTAATAGCCAAAGCCGGGCCGACCGGCTGCTTAATCACCGCGACGCGCGAGGTCCCGCTCGGAGAAATTCGGTAATCGCCGGAGATACGCACGGCCTCCTCAGCGAACCAACGAAAAAACTCGCCACCGTAGCCGACCTCAGCCTTGGAATCCGGCAACGCACGGCCCATCTCCAGGGACTGCAGCTGGGCCAACTTGTCTGCATCCCGACGGATGAGTTCAAAAGCGCGGTAAAGAATCTCGCTGCGCTTGCGGGGCGGGGTTACCTTCCACTCCTTCTGGGCTGCGACGGCGTCGTCAAGCGCCTGCCTGGCGTCCTCCTCTGTGGCGGAAGCGACCTGGACCAGCGGCTTATCTGTCGCGGGGTTAACGACATCGAAGGTCTCACCATTCGATGCGGGACGGAACTCGCCGCCGAGGAGAAGGCCTGTGGGGACATCTTTAAGGATGTTGTCGTAATCAGGGGTGAAATCAGTCATATTTTCCAGGGTAGGTGCCTTTGCTGAAGCGGGCTAGGGACTCGTAGGTGGCGGATAGTCGACGGATGGTCGGCGCATAGGCGGAGCAAAGGCACCGCGGAATCGAGCTGCCAGCAGATTGTGGTCACGCCTGATCGAATACTGTCGCCCGGCGAGAGCGCCAAAACGCAACTAGTCTGGGGAGGTATAAAGTGCATTTCGTCAAAACTCACCTGGGAGCAGGAATGACTGTAGATATCACCGCAACCGAACAGTGGGCTCAGCTGGCTAAGCGCGTGGACAATGTTCGCGCCACCTCGCTGCGTGAGCTTTTCGCCAATGAAGATGGCCGCACTGAGAAGCTGACTTTCGATGCAGGCACTCTCCACGTTGACCTTTCCAAGAACTTGATGTGCCTCGACGGTTTTGCCGAGCTGGTTGAACTTGCTCGCGCCGCTGGTATCGAGGAAGCACGCGAAAAGATGTTCCGCGGTGACAAGATCAACACCACTGAAAACCGCTCCGTGCTGCACACAGCGCTGCGCCTGCCAGCAGAGGAAAATTTGACCGTCGGCGACCAGGATGTCGCTGCCGACGTGCATGAGGTGCTCGGCCGCATGCGCGATTTCGCTCGCAGCCTCCGCAGTGGAGACTGGCTGGGATACACGGGTCACACTATTAAGACTGTGGTGAACATCGGCATCGGTGGCTCCGACTTGGGCCCGGCAATGGTGACCAAGGCGCTGCGCACCTACGCCACTGCCGGCATTGATGCCCGCTTTGTCTCTAATGTTGACCCATCTGACCTGCAGGCGGTTCTGGATGAGGTCGATCCGGAGTCCACGCTGTTTATTGTCGCTTCCAAGACCTTCACCACGCAGGAGACGCTCTCCAACGCTCACGCAGCTCGCCGCTGGCTTATCCAGCAACTGGGTAGCGAAGAAGCCGTCGCCAAGCACTTCGTTGCCGTTTCCACGAATGCCGAAAAGGTCGCTGAATTCGGCATCGACACTGAGAACATGTTTGGCTTCTGGGACTGGGTCGGCGGCCGCTACTCCGTCGACTCCGCCATCGGCCTGTCCATCATGGCCGTCGTCGGCCCGATGGACTTCATGCGCTTCCTGCAGGGCTTCCGAGCAATGGATGAGCACTTCCTCAACGCTCCGCTGGAGCAGAACGTGCCGGTACTGATGGGCATGCTGAATGTCTGGTACTCAAACTTCCTCGACGCCCAGTCGCATGCCGTACTGCCCTACTCCGAGGATCTCTCTCGCTTCCCGGCGTACCTTCAGCAGCTCACCATGGAATCGAACGGTAAGTCCGTGCGTACCGACGGCAAGAGGGTGGACTACAACACCGGAGAAATCTTCTGGGGTGAGCCGGGAACGAACGGCCAGCACGCTTTCTTCCAGCTTCTTCACCAGGGAACTCGCCTGGTTCCGGCTGACTTCATCGGCTTTGCCCGCCCACGCCAGGATCTGCCGACGGCATCTGGCGAAGGTTCCATGCACGACCTGCTGATGAGTAACTTCTTCGCACAGACCAAGGTGCTGGCCTTCGGTAAGACCGCAGAAGAAATTCGCGCAGAGGGCATTGCTGAGGAGCTCGTGGAGCACAAAGTCATGCCGGGTAACCGTCCGACTACGACCATCATGGCTGAGGAACTGACCCCGGACGCTGTCGGTGCGCTGATTGCACTTTACGAGCACATTACTTTTGTCGAGGGCATTGTCTGGGGCCTGAACTCCTTCGACCAGTGGGGCGTCGAGCTGGGCAAGCAGCAGGCTGGTGACCTGTTGCCTGCAGTTACTGGTGAAGTGGCGCCTAATTCTGGCGACGCTTCTACCGATGCGCTGCTGACGTGGTACCGCGACAAGCGCTAACGTCTTCTGGCCAATTGGCCTAGATAGCTAAGAGTCCGCCTTCGGCTTGAACTGATTCTCGCTGCGGGCGGACTTTTGTTATTTGTATGGCCACTCGGTTGCGGTGAGGATGGGGCGCGGCATCCCGTCGTAAAGCGGGGTCGGGAAAAAGCGAATAGTATCTAAGTCATGTCTGCCTACATTGAAGATGATGTTCTTGCCTATCGACTTGCCGTGGGCGCCAGTGAAATTCTCAAGGGTGTCCGCAACGTAGGCCTGCTGCGTGGCCGCATTCTGGGAGATGCCGGCGACGCACTGGCACAGGAGTGGATTGCCCGCGTACTAGAGCAGCACCGTCCGGACGACGGACTGCTGTCGGAGGAAGCCGCGGATAACCGTGAGCGCCTGGACTCAAAGCGGGTGTGGATTATTGACCCACTCGATGGCACGCGTGAGTTCGCTTCGGGGCGCCAGGACTGGGCAGTTCATGTCGCTCTAGTAGAGGACGGTCAGCCGACCCACGCTGCTGTTGGTCTGCCGGATCACGGCCAGGTTTTCCACACGGGTGAGGCCAAGGCTGTGCAGGGGCCGCGTGCGGGCAAGATTGTCGTATCGCGTACTCGCCCACCGGCTGTGGCGAAGTACGTCGCTGACAAGCTAGGCATGGAGCTGGTGGAGATGGGCTCCGCTGGTGCGAAGGCAATGCACGTGCTGCTCGGTGACTACGACGCCTACATCCACGACGGTGGTCAGTACGAGTGGGACTCGGCAGCGCCGGTTGGTGTCGCTAAATCCGCAGGACTTTTTGTCAGCCGCCTAGACGGCTCCGCGCCGACCTACAATAATGTCGATACTTTCCTGCCGGATATGCTGTTCTGCCGACCGGACCTGTCGGAGGAGATTCTGGCACTGGTAAAGGAATTCAAGGATCAAGAGCAGAAGTAGGTAAGCTAGGGCGGCTATGACCGACTCCACTGACATCACGACACAGGCTCATCAGGGCATTAAGACTCCGTACGAGGATTTGCTGCGCGAAATTCTCGCTGACGGAGCAGCTAAATCAGACCGCACTGGCACGGGCACTCGCTCAGTGTTCGGCCGCCAGCTGCGCTTTGATCTGAGCGAGGGCTTCCCACTGATCACCACTAAGAAGGTGCACCTGAAGTCCATCGTGTACGAGCTGCTGTGGTTCCTCCGCGGCGATTCAAACGTCCGGTGGCTCCAGGATCATGGGGTGACTATTTGGGATGAGTGGGCAGACGACAACGGCGACCTCGGCCCAGTCTATGGCGTACAGTGGCGCTCCTGGCCCACTCCAGATGGGCACCACATCGACCAGATTGCACAGGCGCTGGAGACTTTGAAGTCCAACCCGGATAGCCGCCGCAACATCGTCAGCGCCTGGAATGTCTCCGAGATTTCCAATATGGCGCTGCCGCCGTGCCATCTGCTGTTCCAGTTCTACGTCGCGGATGGCAAGCTCAGCTGCCAGCTCTACCAGCGCAGCGCGGACATGTTCCTGGGCGTGCCGTTTAACATTGCTTCCTATGCACTGTTGACGCACATGATGGCGCAGCAGGCGGGCTTGGATGTTGGTGAGTTCATCTGGACCGGTGGTGATTGCCACATCTACGACAACCACATTGAACAGTGCGAACTGCAGGTCTCCCGTGAGCCGCGCCCCTACCCCACGCTGAAGCTTCGGAAGGCCGACAGCATTTTCGACTACGCTTACGAGGACATTGAGGTCATCGGCTACGACCCGCATCCTCTGATTCGCGGTCAGGTGGCTGTCTAAGTCAGCGAAAGGTGAGTGTCGACATGAACGAGTCCACCGCTTCCACCAGCGCAAGACCCCCGTTTGTAGGGATGATCTGGGCGCAGTCTCGAGCCGGCATTATCGGCGACGGTGCGACTATGCCCTGGCATCTGCCTGAAGATCTTCAGCATTTCAAAACAACGACGATGGGCGCACCGGTCATCATGGGGCGTCGCACGTGGGACTCGCTGAATCCCAAGTTCCGACCACTCCCCGGTCGTCGAAATATCGTCCTTTCACGCTCCGTGTCCGATTTCCCCGGCGCCGAGTCCGCAACCAGCCTCGAAGCCGCGCTCGCAGCCGTCGCCGACGAACCTGCAGCGTGGGTAATCGGAGGCGGGCGCGTCTATCGTGACGCACTTTCGCTTGCCGACGAATGCGTGGTCACCGACATTGATACTGATGTCAGCGTCCCGGTACCGGTCATGGCTCCCGACCTCTACGACTGGGTTCGCGTCGAGGATGGTCCGTGGCAGACGTCAACGACCGGCCTACGCTACCGCTTCTGCACGTGGCGGCGGCTAGAGGATTAGCTTGGAAGCCTGTCCAGCAAAGCTCTGAGGCGGGACTACTGCCCGGCGAAAGTATTGCTCAATGGAATATCGGCCTTGGTCCGCGCGTTGACCTAAGTATGACTGATGTGAAGACTCCACAGACCACCGAACACGTGACCATTTACGCTGCAGCCTGGTGTCCTTTCTGCCAGAACCTTATTGCTGGCCTGAAGGAAAACGGCACTCCGTTTGAGGCCTGGGATGTCGAAAAG
Source organism: Corynebacterium sp. 212_CJEI (assembly GCF_001055915.1). Classification (NCBI taxonomy): domain Bacteria; kingdom Bacillati; phylum Actinomycetota; class Actinomycetes; order Mycobacteriales; family Corynebacteriaceae; genus Corynebacterium; species Corynebacterium sp. 212_CJEI. The sequence continues at coordinate 29,149 of NZ_JVPT01000062.1, forward strand.
CACGACGACATTTCGAAGTGGGTTGAGTCCGTCAATGATGGCAACCGCGTTGTTCCGACCGTGCTGTACTCCGATGGCGTGCACGCCACGAATCCGTCGGTTGAGGAAGTCACCGCTAAGTACGCTGAACTCTCCAGCAAGTAATTAAAAAGCTAAGTAATTAAAAAGCCGAGCCCCACTTCCGGGGTTCGGCTTTTTATGTATGAATACGACCGGTCATGTTGCCAGTCGCGATACCAGCATTAGTCCAGATCGTCGTGTGCCATCAGCTGACGAGCAGCCTCAGTAATCGAGCCAGACAGTGACGGGTAGACAGAGAAGGAGCTTGCCAGGTCATCGACGGTGAGCTGGTTGGAAACACATACCGCAATTGGCAGAATCAGCTCCGAGGCGGTCGGAGCGACCACCACACCACCGATAATCATGCCGGAGTTCTTACGGCAGAACAGCTTGACAAAACCGTGGCGCAGCGAGCGCATCTTCGCACGCGGGTTACCTGCCAGTGGGAAAACCTCAACGCGAGCGGAGACCTCACCGGACTCAATCTGAGCCTGGGAAACACCGACAGTCGCAATCTCCGGGCGGGTGAACACTGCCGATGAAACAGTGCGCAGGCGAATCGGAGATACGCCTTCACCGAGGGCGTGGTACATCGCAATACGGCCCTGCATAGCTGCAACCGAAGCCAGCGGGAACAAGTCAGTGCAGTCACCGGCAGCGTAGATACCCGGCACGTTGGTACGGGAAACACGGTCAACGTGAATATGGCCAGACGGAGTCAGTTTTACGCCGCTGGCTTCCAGTCCCATATCCGCGGTGTTAGGAATCGAACCGACGGTCATCAACGCGTGGGAACCGAAGACCTCACGGCCGTCGGAAGTGACGACGCGAACGCCGCCGTCCTCCGTGCGTTCGACAAGATCACAGCGGGCGTTCTTAACAACGTCCACACCGCGCTCCAGTAGGACTTCCTCCAGGGCATCTGCAGCGTCGGCATCCTCGTGCGGCAGGATGCGATCACGCGAGGCGACCATGGTGACCTTCACACCCAGCTCGGTGAACGAGGATACGAACTCAGCACCAGTCACACCGGAACCGACCACAATGAGGTGCTCCGGCAGCTCCTCCAGTTCGTAGACCTGACGCCAGGTCAGAATACGGTCACCATCAGGAATCGCACCCGGCAGAATGCGCGGGGACGCACCGGTGCTGACCAGCACCAGGTCGGCTTCAAGAGTGACCTCGCCGCCCTCGAGCAAGTCGACGGTGACGTAGTGAGTTACACGGCCCGGGTCGTGGTCATCGAGGCGACCGCGGCCCTGCAGCATCTTGATGCCCTCACGCTCCATCTGCGCGCGAACATCGTCGGACTGCTGCTGAGCCAGGCGCTTAACGCGCTCGTTGACCGCAGTGAAGTCGATTTTGCGCTGGGAAAAGTCCGGACGCAGACCCATCTCGTCCGCACGACGCATATCGGTACGAACGCCCGTCGCCGCGATGAAGGCCTTAGAGGGAACGCAATCCCACAGGACGGAAGAACCGCCCATCCCGGCATCCTCAACCACAGTGACTTCAGCACCGTACTTGGCGCCAACCAGCGCTGCTTCGTAGCCGGCTGGGCCGCCGCCAATGATTACGATCCTCTGTGCCACAAATCCTCCAAAGTTGCCGTGGATATCACAATGTAACTACCGCGGGAGGCATTTTCCCCGCTTTGCCCCCATAGTCTAACGGACAGTCATGGTTGACTGCGCGCCGTCCTCATAGCGAGCAACAATGCCAGCGAAGAGTTTCACACCAACGCCCAGGCAACGCTCGTCCACGATTAGGTCATCTCGGTGCAAATCGTGCTTGTCGCCGCGGCCGGACCAGCAGCCCAAGCGGGCCATCGCGCCCGGGACGTGCTCGAGATACCAACCGAAGTCCTCGCCACCGGACGACTGTGGGGCCTGAATGACAGCATTCTCGTCCACTCGTCGCACTGCTTCCGCAATCAGGGCGGTGCAGTATTCGTCGTTAAGCACAGGCGGCACGCCACGCTCGTAATTGATGGTGCACTCGGCGCCGGTCGGAGCGAGGACTTGTTCAATGAGTTCGCGGACCAGTGGATCGATGTCGCGCCAGGTCTTGATGTCCGCGGTGCGCAGGGTGCCGCTGACGCTGCCTTCCGACGGAATCGCGTTGTGCGCATACCCGGAGTGCACGGAACCGAACGTGAGCACGGTGCCGGTGCGCGGGTCGACGCGTCGCGACAGTAATCCGGGCAAATCGACAATCAATTTGCCCAGTGCATAGACAACATCGGCTGTCATCTGCGGACGGGAGGTATGCCCGCCCGGGCCATGCACCTGAATCTCCAGCGTGTCGGCCGCAGAGGTGATGGCACCTGTTCGAACGCCGACGTGACCTACGCGCAGCTTCGGCTCACAATGGACGGCAAAAATACGCTCAACGCCATTGAGCGCACCGGCAGCGATAACCTCGGGTGCACCGCCAACCATGACCTCCTCGGCGGGTTGGAAAATGAAACGCAGCGGCGTCGGCAACGTGTGCTTTTCGTGGTACTCAGCCATAGCCAGTGCCGTCGCGAGCGTGATCGCGGTGTGGAAATCATGCCCGCAGGCATGCATGACGCCGTCATTGGTGCTGGCAAACTCCAGCCCCGTGCTCTCTGTAATTGGAAGCGCGTCGATATCACCGCGGAAAGCGAGACGTCCCGGGAGTTCACCTCCGGCTTCGCTACCGGCGAGTTCGTCTTCACCAATGTCGACCATCAGGCCGGTGTTGGGAAACAGCACTGGTTTCAGCCCTGCAGCACGCAGCTTCTCCTCCACAAAAGCCGTGGTGGCGTGCTCCATGTGAGATAGCTCTGGGTGCGCATGAAGATGCCGCCGCCACTCGAGAATCTCGTTCGCGTGCTCGGCCCACCAGTGCTTAATAAACTCCTCAATCACAACTCTCCAGTGTAAGCGCTCCACCGGCAGGCCGTAACAAGAGGCCTACCGACGACTGCGCCAGCGACAGCAGTGGCCGGCAAGCGCTTGAATGTCGGCGCCAGACGTACGCATGACCAGGAGTCACTTCTTTAACTTTGACCTCTTCAATTATCAGATGTTTCACATTTTGAGGAAGTCTGCGATGATAATAGGCATGTCCGGCAATGGCACACCTAAGTCTCTCAGCATCCCCATCATCATCGTGGCCACCGCACTCGTGGTCGTCATCGGCATCGCCATCGGCCTGTCGCTGAACAATAGTGATGAGCCCCAGCGTCCGGAGGTCCCCTCCTCCTCGCAGCCGACGTCGCCCAGTTCGACACCGCCGTCCTCGACGAGTTCGACTTCTACGAGCAAGACGACCACCACGACCACAACTACGTCGAAGTCCTCCGAGACGTCGTCAAGCACGCCGAGCACTTCGACATCGTCCTCGTCGTCGACGCCGAGCACCACGTCTTCGCCATCCACGACGACGAGCTCAGAGCCGACATCAGCTCCGGAGGGGCAGGACTTCGGCACTGGCCGCTCCGACCTAGACGGCCTGGGCTTCGTGGGCAGCTCCGCACGCTGCGACAACGGTGACCGCGCCTTTGCTGTTATCGCCGCTGAACAGGGAATTAAGGCTGCTGCTTGTGAGACGCGCTCCGGCGAGAAGTACTACCGCTCGGATACACCACAGGGTTCCGGATCGATGGACATCATCGTCGATGAGGGCGACCGCGTTGTTGCACAAAACGGCTCGTACAAGTACCAGATGTCCCCCGACGGAGTTCTTGTGACCAAGGACAACGAGGTCGTCAAGAAGTACGCCGCAGAAGCCTGGGGAACTGCCTAAGAGATTAATTTAAAGATCAATGTTGCGGGGACCGTAGAGACGGTCGCCCGCATCTCCCAACCCCGGCACAATGTAGGCATCCTCGTTAAGATCCGGGTCCACCACAGTGGTGACAAGACGCACCGGGAAACCGGATTCCTTCAAGGCGTCGACACCCTGCTGTGCAGAAATGATGCACACGGCCGTGATGTTGTCCGCTCCGCGATCCGCCAACAGCTTCAGGGCATGCAGCAGTGAACCGCCGGTTGCCAGCATCGGGTCGACCAGGAAGACAGTGCGACCGGACAGATCCTCCGGCAGCGCCTCGAGGTACGGCACCGGCTCATGAGTTTCCTCATTACGAGCCAAGCCAATAAAGCCCACCTGCGCATCCGGAATCATCGACAGCGACGGATCGATCATGCCAAGCCCCGCACGAATGACGGGAACAATAATCGGCGGATCCTGCAGACGGTAACCCGGCGCGGTAGTGATTGGGGTCTGAACATCGAAGTTATCGACGGGCAGCTCCCGGCTTGCCTCGTAAATCAGCATTGCGCCCAGATCGGCGAGTGCCGCACGGAAGCCCGCGTTATCAGTGCGCGCGTCGCGCAGAATGGTCAAACGTGACTGTGCCAAGGGATGGTTGACAACGGTAATCTCCATGCCTTCCAAAATACATTGCTTTGCTTTTGCCGCTCTGGTGCCGGCATCGCAAGTTTCTGAAAACGCGTTCCCAAAAAAGATGGAACCGAATCGGCCTTTTTCGCGCCTAACAATACGAGGGCTTTTTACTGCGCCCCATTTGCGTAAGCCCGCTTACTACCAAACCACTTGCCGCTCAGCCGCCGTCCGAACCCCGCTAGCCGTTCAGCCACAGCACTGAGTGTTGAACCACACGCGAATTTCCTAGAGAGGCCGTCAACATTGTCCCGTCCATCACCACACAGTTCCCACAGCCAATCGTTTCTCTCTCCGACCACTAGCGGGAATGACTCAGTCTTTACGCTGGCGCCAGAGCTTATTTCTGCCGATGCCACGCGCCTTGACGCGTTGTCGCAGCAGGTCAGCGGCGCTGACTTGGGCATCAGCGCACTGCTCTCGCTTGGCGACGTCCCGTTTGCTGGGCCCTTCTGTCACGCTGCAGCCACTGCTCTACAGCGCCAGCATGAGCATGTAGCTGAGCTGAATGAGTACGGCACCAGCGCTGCTCGTGCACTGAACGCTCTTGTCTCTGCGGTGTCCACTGCTGAAGATGCCGGCGCATATGCGCTGCAGTCCATCTCACCGAAAATGGGAGCCGTTGCAACTCGCGGAATGGGCGGTGCGTGATGCTTCCCACCAATCTACTTACGGAGGTCCCCACCGCGATTGCACAACAGCTAAGTCCTGCCATCGCACCCGCACTGGCAGGACTTGCCGGGGCCGCAATACCCGCCGCGAGTACCGCCTGGCGCTCAGTGGCAGATTCCGTTGACCGCAACTGGGGCGATGGTGCTGGTTCCGGAGCAGGGGCCGCGGGAACAAGTCTCAAACGGGCTGCAAATGCGGCAGCCGACTTGGAAACTCGCGCCGGAACCATTGACAGTGACATTGCCAAGGGGCTGGCCTCAGTAATGTCAGCGGCCACTGATTTGGCCCGGATCGCCATGGATTTTGTCACTTCCGCCATGGGCTCGTTGACTGCGACGGCTGCGGGGCCCGCTGGTCTCGCCGCGACCGGCGCCAGCCTAGCCTCAGCGGCCAGTTCCGCGATCTCCCAGGCCATTGCGCGGCTCATGAAACTAGAGCAAGAACTGCGACCTCTGGTGCAGTCGCTGATACAGCAAGCGAGTACCGCGGTGGACACCCCTACCCCACCTCACTCGGCACAGTTGGAGGCCCCAGGTACCACTCAAGCCGCCCTCGCTTCTACGTCTACGAACACCCCAGGATCGGCTAGCGCTACCGACGCTGCAGATGGTTCGGAGGCGTCGTCCGATTCGGGCAGCGCGCCGGTACCTGCGGATGCTGGAGCTGGCGCGCCCACACCAGAGGCCCAAGCTGCGGTGAAGGCTGCACTGAGTGCCGTCGGAACGCCCTATGGTTGGGGCGGAAATACTCCGGGGCAGGCGCTCGATTGTTCAGGCTTAACGCACTGGGCCTACGGGCAAGCTGGTGTTGATATTCCCCGCACGGCAGAAGCACAGGCCGTCGGCAGACAGGTGAGCCAGGATGAACTGCTACCTGGCGATCTTGCAGTGTGGGACGGCCATGTCGCCATGGTCATCGGTGACGGAAAGATGGTCGAAGCGGGCGATCCGGTGCAGGTAAACCCCGTGCGTACGACCAACATCGGCATGCCGTTTAAGGGGTTCTACCGTCCGACCGGATAGTGCGGTGGGTATCTGCGTCGTAAAACTTCTAAGATAGGAATACGCAAACTTGCCACCCGTGGGGGCGCTGCAGGTATGACAATTTTTGAGTTTTAATAATCACCGACAAGCAGAAGGGCTGCGACGAAAACTATGGCCAGGAAAGGCATCGTTCCTATCGAACTCGAGCTGACCTCGGGCACCTTTTACACGTTGTGGGCTCCAAGCTGGCGTGAGGGTGGCTCCGAGTGGCAGGCTCTGCTCGGCCGCGGTGATGACATCTATTTGTTCTCATCGGCGGCAAAGCTCCTGGCTTTCCTACAGTCGGATGCTCCTCACGACTTCACGCAGCACCCCAGCTGGCGCAACTTCAACCAGCAGCTACCGGGAGCTGCCATCGCGGCGCCACGCCACCGCTATGACCTGATTGGGCTGCCAGAGATTCTGGCCGGCCGGGCCGACTACGACCATGTTTCGCGCGCAGATCGCATTCTTGCCATCACTCGCGCGATTGGTGCAATCGCGGATCTCACTCCGATCAACCAGATGTTCGCCTCTCACTCTGTCCTGGCTGCCACACAAAATGGTGCTGATCACTTCCAGGGCAGTGGCGCCGCTCAGTGGTCGGCTATCGGCAATGTCATCTTGACCAACTGGGACAATTGCATTGACGCTATCGACGCCATCGGCGCAAATACTCCGAGCATCGATGAAGAGTCTGAAACCGCTGCTGCAGCCGCATTAAAGGAAGCGGAGGCCGCGGAGCGTGAGCGTCGTGAAGCAGCGGAGAAGAAGCGCGAAGAGGAAAAGAAGTCCGCAGAGGAGACCGCCGGCGATCCGTACGACCAGACGGTGTGGGCCAACGCTGGCATCGACCCGATCAAGATCTCCATCGCTGGCCGCACGCTCTACACCTTGCGTTGTTACATGGGGCGTCGCCCGCTATTCCTGGGCAGCGCCGGTGAGATTCACACGTTCTCGCAGCCACGCACGATGGTGCGTTGGCTGCTGGAGAACAAGCATCACGACATGTCGGCGCTGACGACGTGGGATGAAATCATCACTGCAGCCAACGCAGGTGAGCTAGAGGCCGTGGTGCACGAGGACAATGAGTACTCGTTTACCGGTCTGGCCGAGGATATTGAAAAGGGCCCGAACGCCGTGGACACCGCCCAGCTCGCCCGCGCGTACGAGCTACTCGCAGACGCCGCTGACTGGGCTGGTGATGATGCCGTGAACGAGGTACTGGCGGGCAATCAGCAGCTGCAGTGGCTGCTGAACTTCCTGCTGGACACCGGAGAGCTGTCCGAGCCAGTTCCGCCTTACGACGATGAGGCCAAGGGCTGGAGGCAGTTGGAGAAGGACTTGGCCGCTCGGTTTACGACCAAGATTTAGCTCCCACCCAGCAAAGCTGGCCGGCGCTGGCTAGTCCAGCGTCAGGTTCAGCTCATCTTCGGCACCGAAACCCGGACCGTTGACATCAGTTTCGATGTCCTCGTCGCTGTTGTCGATAAGCTGCAGGTAAGCGGGGTAAATAATGGTGTCCATGATGTGTTCGCGGGTCGGCAGATCCACGAATGCATTGTTTAGCGCATTCGAGGTCAGTTCGAACAGCTCGCTGTAGCCGTAGCCGAAGTTCTCCACCAGCTCCATGCACTCCCTGGTCATGGAAGTCGCACCAATCAGACGGTTATCCGTGTTGACGGTGCAGGCGAAACTCATATCGTCGAGAAGCGAGAACGGGTGATCCGCAACGCTGTCACAGACACCCGTCTGAACGTTGGAAGTCGGACAGATTTCCAGCGGAATCTGGCGGTCACGAATAGCGGAGGCAACCTCCTGACATTCGATGCCCTCGAGGGAAGCACCGAAGTCCTCGTAGATGCGCACACCGTGACCCAGGCGGCGAGCACCTTGCACGACAGCGTCCTGCAACGAATCCACACCGGCGTCTTCACCTGCGTGAATGGTGACCGGAATGAGGTTCTCCCGCAGCATAGTGAATGCTTCGGCGTGGTTAGCCGGCGGGAAGCCGTTTTCCGGTCCAGCGATGTCAAAACCGACAACGTACCCGTCGGAGTTCTTCCCGTAGTTGTCGATGACCAGCTGTGCGACTTCCTTGGAATTGTTATTCTGGCGCATCGCACAGACCAACAGACGTGCGGTGATGTGCTTTCCCTCAGCGGCGGCATGGGCTTCACCCTGCGCCAGGCCTTCGACCAGAGCGTCGATAACAGCCTGCATATCCAGGCCCTTTTCCAGATGGTTTTCCGGAGCGAGGCGCAGTTCAGCGTAGACAACGTTGTCGGCAGCCAAATCCTCAACGGCCTCACGCGCCACGCGCGTCAGCGACTCAGGGGTCTGCATGACGGCGCAGGTGTGCGCGAAGGCAGTCAGGTAGCTCGGCAACGAGCCAGAGTTGCCGGTGTCAATGAACCACTTCTCCAGTTCATCCGCGTCGGTGGTGGGCAGCTGATCGGTGTAACCGCAGTCCGCGGCCAGGTCGATAACGGTCTGCGGGCGCAGGCCGCCATCGAGGTGATCGTGAAGCAGTACCTTGGGTAGGCTGGCGACGACCTTGCGCATCTCATCGAGATTCGATGCCGAAGACTGTGTGTCCAGAGACTGAGCATCACTGTGCAAAGAATTAGTCATAATGGCCAGACTATCGGTACTGCGCCCTCCGCTTCTACTTCACTGCCGCGGAATCGTATTTCTGCTTTTCACAAAGGCTTTTTCCCCCGTTTCCCCCATCCACACACGAGAAATACGTCATTCCGAGTGACGTTTTACTACCCTTATTTCATCATGTTTCCCTCTCGCCGCTACTCGTCTGCCGTTACGCTGCTAGCCACCAGCGCTCTGCTTCTGCCGAGCACTGCCCCCGCAGCCATGGCGCAGAGCACCTCGCTTACCGACGACACTCCGATTGTCGGCCCCGCACCTGACATCCGTGACACGGAGGGCTGCCCCTACAAGACCCTCCCACCAGCACCAGTGGACTCCTCGGAGGTTCCGGCTCCCGGCGAAACATCTCCCCCTCCTCTTCCGGTTCCCCAAAAACCGACTGGAGGTAGCAAAATGTCCGCCTGCGGCATTGTCAGCGGTGAGGGGTTTGACGTTCCGAAAGACCTCTCCGCCTCTGCATGGACGGTGTTCGATTTGAAATCCGGCGATGTCCTTGCGGCGAAGGACCCGCACGGCCGCTACCGTCCGGCATCGATTATTAAGGTGTTGCTGGCGATGGAGGCGCTCGAGGATTTGAAGCTCGACACCTCGGTTAAAGCGACATTCGAGGACGCGAACATGGAGGGCTCTCGTGTCGGCATCGTCGAGGACGTGAACTACTCGGTAGAAACGCTCCTGACTGGCCTGTTGCTCAACTCCGGCAACGATGCCGGCCACGCGTTGGCCCGCGAACTTGGTGGCATGGATAAGACCACCGAAAAGGTCAACGCCCTGGCAAAGAAATTGGGGGCGACGGATACGCGAGTGGTCAACCCGACTGGTCTCGATGCTCCGGGCCAGATGACGTCGGCATACGACATGTCACTGTTCTTCCAGCACGCATTCAACAATGAGACCTATCGCAAGCTCTCGGCCACCCGCCTGGCCACCATCCCCGGAGACAAGGCTCTCGAGGTTGATGACTTCGAAATCGCCAACGACAATCAGCTGATTGCCCAGGACTATCCCGGCGCGCTTGGAGGCAAAACCGGTTTTACCGACGATGCCCGTCACACCTTCGCTGGGGTGGCTGAGCGCGACGGCCGTCGTCTCGGCGTCATCGTTCTCGACGCCACTGTGGAGGATTCACCGCGCCCCTGGGAGCAGGCGGCATCGCTTCTCGACGCCGGCTTCGCGGCCCCGCAGGACAGCTCTGTCGGTGTCCTCGAAGCGGAAGCGACTGAGGATACGTTGGTAGAAAAATTGCCCGATATCCTGGACGACGAGTCAACAGGAACCGGGCTGAAAATTACTGTCAGCGCTGCCATCGTAGGTGTCATCGCATTGATTGCGATGGTCACCTACCGCTTCGGCAGACGCAATCGCGGTTAGTTATTTCGAACCGAGCAGGCGGTTCAATCCGGACGGATTGGCCGCTTCCGCACGGACGTTAATGACAGCAGGAGCGGGTGCATCCAGCTCCTCGTCGGCAAGCGCTTCTTCGGTCGTCGCGGTCCAGGCAGTGGCGTACATAGTGATGCGCCAGATGAGGTAGAAAACGACCATCAGACCGATGACCGGACCGAAAACTGCACCGGCCGGGTTCGACAGGGCGTTGGAGAAGAAAACGCTACCGAGCTGCTTGACAACCTCAAGGCCAATCGCACCGATAATCGCACCCTTTGCCGCAGAGCGGAACGGGGCGCCCCCGCGCGGCAGGAAAGCGAGCATCCAGAAGAACAGCAGCCAGTTGGCGACGAGACCAATGGCGATGGCAATCAATCCTGCGATTATTGTGATTCCCGGGACATGGGCCAGACCAATCTTGTCCAGCAGGGACTGTGTCAGTCCGGAAGAGCCGGCCGCGGTGACAGCGAAGGTCAGCAGGATCATAACCAGCATGCCCAGCAGACGCAGCAGGTCGCGAACCTTTCCCATCACGAAGTTGCTAGCGCCCAGCGGGCGCTTCCACAGCTGTGTCACTGCGTTGGAGAGGTTGCCCATCCAACCAAGACCCGACCACAGGGTGGCAATGAAACCGACGGTGAAGACGCCACCTGCCTGATCGATCGCGCCTTCGATAATTGCGTTGATGGTGTCGCCCATCGACCCATCGATGGAGTCGGTGATAGCGGACTGGATTTGCTCAAGCAGCTGCTCATTGCCACGCAGCACAAGCGCGAGGATGGCAAATGCCGTCATGATTAGGGGGAAAATCGACAGCACGGAGAAGTACGTGACAGCGGCGGCAAAAAAGTTACCGCCCTGCTCGGAGTAGCGCTCCTGCATCCGCATAACGTGATCGAACCACGCCCACTTTTCGCGGAGGCGGTCGATTGCGCTCGGTTCATCGGCGTGTACACGCTCGATGCCATAGCGGTCCGTTCTCTTCGGATCTTTTTGAGTAGAGGTTGCCATGTCCCCTACCTTAACGTGCCAGCTTTCGGTACGGAGACTGAAGCGCAGAGTCTACAGCTGAATTAACGGTTGGCGGCCTTCAGGAACCCGACTCGCTCGTACACATCTGCAAGTGTCTTGGCGGCAACTTCACGGGCACGGTCAGCGCCTTCGGCCAGGATCCGTTCCAACTCACCACGATCGGCCATGAGCTCCTCATAGCGTGCACGCAGTGGCGTGGTGAATGCCTCCAGCGCATCTGCGGTATCGGCCTTCAGCTGGCCGTAGCCAGCGCCTTCGTAGCCGGCAACGAGCTCGTCGACAGGCTTGTCGGTCAACGCCGACTGAATGACCAGCAGGTTGGAAACGCCCGGCTTGTTCTCACGGTCGAAGCGGATCTCTCCGTCATTGTCGGTAACGGCTGAGCGAATGCGCTTGGCGGAGACCTTTGGGTCGTCCAAGAGGTTAATAATGCCCTTCGGATTTGCACCCGACTTGCTCATCTTCGATGTCGGATCCTGCAAGTCGTAAATTTTCGCGGAGCCTTCCATGATGTGTGGATCCGGCACCACGAAGGTCTTCTTGTAGCGGGAGTTGAAACGCTGCGCCAGGTTACGCGTCAGTTCGAGGTGCTGGCGCTGATCCTCCCCCACCGGCACCAGCTGTGGGCGGTAGAGCAAGATGTCGGCAGCCATCAGCATCGGGTACGCGAACAAACCAGCGGAGGTATGTTCCGCGCCCTGACGAGAGGACTTGTCCTTGAACTGCGTCATACGGCTGGCTTCACCAAAGCCAGTCAAGCAGGTCAACACCCATCCGAGCTCCGCGTGCTCGGGCACATGCGACTGCACGAAGAGCACCGACTTCTCCGGATCAATACCGAGTGCAATCAGCTGTGCGGCACCTGCGATAGTGCGCTGACGCAGCTCCTTCGGATTCTGCTCGACAGTGATGGCGTGCAGGTCTGGAATGAAGTAGTAAGCGTCGAAGTCATCCTGCAGATTAATCCAGTTCTTCAATGCACCCAGGTAGTTGCCCAGGTGGTAGGAATCTGCGGTCGGCTGAATGCCGGACAGAACGCGCTGCTTACGAGCACTCGGTGCAGGATTAGTTGCCTCAGGACCCTTGCTTTCACTCATAGCCAATAAGTCTAGCGCGAGGCCCGCAGTTGAGAGTCGACGACGTACCCGTTTCGACAACACCACGGGCTTTTGCAGGAAACCGACTGCCAAAAGCTAGCCCCGACGCCCCTCGTCCCCCTGCTCCACAAGCATTCGATCGGATAGCAATTTGACGGTGCGCGCCGCAGCGGCTGGCGATTCCTCGGGGTACAGTGCGCGCACCAACGAGACAGCTGGGCGAATGCCGTGTTCAGAGAGAACACGGCGAACACGCTCACGCTCCCCCTGGGTCAACTCGAGCGGAGCTACGGGTGGCCTGCGAGTGTAGGACACGACCATCACGACTCCCAGCAGAACAATGAGTCCGAGGGAAATCCACAGTGGCCACGCGTAGGCAAAAGACAGCACGATAAACGCAACAATGACACCGGAAGTCACGACCACTGGGACATTGACAGCAGTGCCAGGGTCGTTCTGCAGACTCCGTGCGATGGCTTCCAAATCGGCCATCTGGTGCCGCTTGTTATCGCTCTCGCCGTTTTTCACTGGGGATGTCCTCTCCTTTCCTGGTCCGCACCGAGCTCGCTTCAAGTCCCGCGCAGATTCGCGCTTGGGTTTTACAGCGGCTGAAGTCCCATCAGTCCTTCTTCAAATCTTAGGCGCTCGCGTCCCAAGTGCCGAACTAACCCACAGGTATTATTGGACTAATTCAATTCTCTTATCCGTCAGGAGTCCCATGCTCGCTGCCATTGCGGTTGCCGTCTTCATCCTGCTGGTCCCAGGCGCAGTTCTCGGTTGGGCCAGTGGGCTACGTCCCACGCTCGCGTTGGCATCTGCCGGCCCATTAATGCTGGGTGTGACCGGTTTTTCCGCATGGTTGTCTCACGCGCTCGGGCTGGATTACACCTGGCTCTTCGTGGCCGGCATGTGGACATGGTTCTGTGCTATTGGCTATCTGGTGCGCAGATTCGTCCCCCGAGCAACGCCCGAAGACGGCTTCGATTCCGGCGTTGTCACCGCGATGATTGTCGTCGGAGTTACGGTAGTCGGCTCGATGCGCGCCATGCTCGTGCTTAACGACGTCCCTGGCGGCCCCGGCGCTATCCGCGAAGCCTGGGACATGCTCTGGCATACCAACTTCCTCCGGTTCATTGACGAGCATGCAATAGCCTCGCCCACCGCGGCCGGTGACCTGATGAATCAGGAGACCGGGGCCGAAATGTTCTACCCCACCGGCTGGCATGCCATGGCGGGGCTGCTGCCCGGCTCGGTCTTCCTCGATTCCAACGTGTTTGCGTTCTTGGCCCCGGCGCTGCTTGTTCCCGCAGCAACTGCGGTGCTAGCCCGCACCGCAGTTGGTCCTAAGTGGGCGGCCTATGCCGGTCCCGCAGCTGCCGTCGCGACGCTGATGCTTCCGGAGATTTGGGTGGCCCTTTGGCGCACCTCCTCCATGCCGTATCTGCTCGCGGTGGCCGCTTTGCCGATTGCTGCGGCTTTGACCATGCGGGGCTATATTGTCCCCGCTGCGCTTGCCCTGGTCGGCACGTTTATCACCCACCCGGCCGGCGCAATTGCTGCCGTGCTCTTTGTTGGCTTGTGGTTGATCACCCAACCGAGCGTCAGTGGCCTAGTTCGCACGCTAATTATCGGCGCGCTCGCCCTGGTGATGACTCTCCCGGCAGCTTTGTCCGCGAGGGGGCAAGGCGAATCCGTTGCGGGCTTTACCGGCCAAATTGAGATTTCCCGCTCCGAATCACTGTGGCGAACTCTGATTGGGTTTTCCCGCTATGCTGACGAGCCCATCTTTTCCCGGACTGTTCTGGTTCTTGTGCTCATCGGCCTGGTGGTGGCGCTTGTCTCTCGCCTGCCAGACAGCCCATGGGCTCCGTGGCCGGCACTGGTTTTCGGGCTGCTCTTTGTGGTGTCCGATAGTGCGCAGTCCCGTTGGTCTGAGCCGTTCGGCACCTATCTGAAGTTTATTGGCACTTTCTTCTACGACATGCCGTACCGCATGCAGGCGGTTATGGGAATTCTGCGCGCAGTGCTGGTCGGCTACGCAGTCGCGGCTGCCGTTGTCACGATTGTGGCTGTGGCGCAGTGGATCGTCGCAAAGCGAGATCAGCCGACCAAGTCGTGGAATCCTGCGCTGGCGATGGGGCTCGTAGCGGCACTGGCGATTGTGCCTGCGACCTGGGCGAGTGGGCCTGCTCAGCGCGAGGCAATTCGCCAGAGTTTCGGAAGCACGTTTGTGACCGCAGCGGACATGGAAGCTATTGATTGGCTGTCCGCACAGCCGCATGCGTTTGAGGGGCATATTCTCAATGACCGTCGTGACGGTTCTGCGTGGATGTATGCCATCGCCGGACTGCCGACCCTGTTCCGCCATTTCTCCTTCTCTGACAAAACTGCCGAGGCGAGCAACAAGCTGCCGATAAACGTTGACCTGCTGGGCTCACATCCGGAATTCGATGCCATGGCGAAGAAACTGGGTGTGCACTACATCATTAGTTCCCCGCCGGGTGTGAATACGGATGGCACGGAGGCGCTGTCGATGCGTTCCTGGGCATGGCACGCGCCGGGGCTCACGCCTGTGTATCACAACAGCTCGGTGATGATTTTCGCGGTCAACAAGATGTTTTCACCGGAAGAGTTGCACGCTGTTGTCAACAGTTCCCCACACCGCCCGGCGCGCCCCAATCCGCTGTGGATGCCTCCGCGCCAGCCAATCGTCCCCTCCCCCGACGAGGCTGTCGATCCGCTCGCCGGCGCGCACATCACCGTCGACTCTCGCCGCGAAGCCATCGAGGCTATCAACGCCGACCTGCCTCGCGCGCTGCGTTTGAGTGGGGATACTTCCGCTCACATCGACAGCATCGTGCAACGCGCCAGCGACAAGCTCCGTCAGCGCGGCGCAATCGTTGGCGCGCATTCGCTTGCCGACGACACGGCGAGCGCAGCCACCGTAATCGTCGGTCGCTCATCAGAGGGCCAGACTCTTTCTGGGGATAACATCGGCGATCGTGGCTTTTCGGTATCCGCTGTGGTGAAGTCTCTCGAACCTGAGGACGATGCTCCTGCCGATTGGCAGTTGGCGGCGGGTGTGCGCGACGGAATGGTGTACCGAGGTTTCAATCCGCACAGCAGTTACAGCACAAACGGGGTGCCAACCGAGTTTCGCACCGGCCTGGCGCCGGCAGTGGCGGTGAACCAGAGTTCGCGGCCGCATGCGCCGACAATTGCGCTATCGCTGGGAGCGGTGGGCGCTGAAAAACTCACCCACGATTTGGCCGACCCCGCTATGCAGGACAAATGGGCCGACGCCATCGTTGACGGCATCGCCTCCATGTTGCGGCAGAACCGGCATCTCGTAACCGCTCCCGAGCCGGAGTTGATCCCAGAGTTCGCTGACCTCGGAGCACACTAGTCCGCTCGGGGTTAGGCGTATGCCGGGTTTAGGCGTACTCCACGATCACCGGCGCGTGGTCCGTCCAGCGAAGGTCGTAGGCGGCAGGCTTATCCACTACCGAGCTGACAGCACGCTTGAGCATTGGTTCGGTTACCGCCTGGTAGTCGATCCGCCAGCCGGCATCGGTATCGAACGCCTTACCGCGGTAGGTCCACCAGGACCAAGGACCGTCGGCCTCTGGGTGCAGACGGCGAGTGACATCAAACCACACCGGATCTGCATTGAGCTTCGGGGCCTCCCACACAGAACCATCGGAGAAGGCACCGGATTCGAGCTCCTTGTCGCTGGCCTGAACCTGCGAATCCTGGGGAACCTCATCGGGCCAGCAGCCGAAGACCGAGTCCATCCAGGCACGCTCCTGCGGTAGGAAACCGCTCTTGCGGCGGTTGGTCTTCCAGTTCTTCAAATCCTGTTCGCGGTGGCAGATGTTCCAGTCGCCGCCGATGACTGCGTGGTGACCATCGCGTCCCTTGGCCCCCAGTTCCGCCAGGTAGTCGGAGAAGGCATCGAGGAAGCGGTACTTCTCATCCTGCTTCTCGCTCAGGGCAGCACCAGAGGGCAGGTAGAGGCTGGCAATCTGGACATCCGCATCCAGGCCGGTGTCCGCTGCCGGGGCAACACCACTGATAAACCGACCGGATTCTTCGAACTCCTCCGAGCCGATACCCACCTGGACGTCGTTAAGCGGAAAGCGCGAGAGAATGCCCACGCCGGCGCGCCCCTTGGCACCCAGGTTTTCAGCGCCGACCCAATGCCATCCGGCATCGAAAGCGGGCGCGAGGGCCTTGCGTGCCTGGTCGTCGGTGGCGCGGACTTCCTGCAGCAAAACGACATCGGAACTGGTGTGCTTCAGCCACTCCAGCAATCCCAGATTGGTTTCGCTGCGCTCCTTGACGGCGGCGCGGATGCCGTTGACATTGATTGTCGCGATTGTAAGGCTCATGCCCTCATACGTTACCTATGCGTGCATTACGCCTTGAAGATCCCTAGCGCAGTTCGATGCGCTCGGCCTTCTTCGCCTGTGAGCGGCGGTAAAGAACAATGGTCGGCAGAGCGATGAAGATAGCCAACATCGCCAACGTCGCGCCACCCAAAGCCGGTGCGCGGTAGCCATAACCGGACGCAATGACCCAACCACCGAGCGCCGCTCCGAATGCGTTGGCCATGTTCAATGCGGCCTGGTTGAGTGCTGCCGCCAGCGTCTGTGCGCGACCGGCGACATCCATCAGACGGGTCTGCAGATTAGGCACCAATACCGATCCCAGCAGACCGATAAGGAGGAAGTTGATCGTGCCCAGCACAGCATTCTGTGAGGTGAAGTAGAAGACGCTGAGCATGATTACCATCAGCACCAGCGCAACCATGATGCCCCACTCCCCGATGCGGTCGGAGAGCCAGCCACCGATGTAAGTACCGACAACCATGCCGATGCCGTAGGCCATCAGCACAATCCAGATGTGGTTTTCGCTCATGCCCGCTTCGCGAGTCATAGTCCAGGTGATGTAGGTGTAAACCGCGAACATGCCGCCGAAACCAACGGTGCCAATCGCGACGGTCAGCAGCACCTGCGGTGTCACCAGAGCCGAGAGCTCATCCATCGGACGTGTCTTCGGCATGCGGTTCATATGCGGCACGGCGAACCACAGCGAAACAAATGCAATCAGCCCGATGACCGCGACAAACGCGAAGGCGCTGCGCCAACCGTAAATCTGTCCCAGCACCTGCGCGGCCGGCACACCAATCACAGTCGCCACCGACAACCCCACGCCCGACAGAGCCACCATCTTGCCGCGCTGTCCCGGCTTAGCCAGGGAGGCCGCCACCAGCGCCGCCACCGAGAAATACGCGCCGTGCGGCAGACCGGCAATGAAGCGCGAGACCATGACTGCTTCGAAAGAGCCCAGTGTGCCTGCCCAAACCGTGGCACCATTGCCGATGGTAAATGCCGCCATCAGCAGCAGGAGCATGCGCCTGCGCGGAATCGAGCCGGTCAGCACGGTAATTAGCGGTGCGCCCACGACAACACCGAGTGCGTACATCGAAATCATGCGCCCTGCGGCATCCTCATCACGTCCGAAGGCATCAGCGATGTAAGGCAGCAGGCCCATGGCCACAAACTCGGTAACGCCGATGCCGAATGCACCGACCGACAGAGCCACAATCACCAAGATTCGGCGTAGATCAGAGATGTCGTCCTGCACCGGAACAGGACGGCGATGCGAGCTAAACGCTCCCGCACGACGTGCACGCGGTTTGTGGTCGTCGTTGTGGGTTGTTACTTCGCTTGACGACGTCATTGCGACCGTCTCCTTTTCTCTTCTCACGCCAGTTGGTGGACTCTCAGTTCCCCTCGACTTTCGACCCAAGACGGGCTCGCAAAACCGTGAGGGGAGCCGCAAGGGAAAAATGAGACTCTACTCCGCAACACAAAAATTTCGCTATTTAATCCGCCTGTTCCCCGGGTATTTGTGCGCGGAATAACATCTGCGGCCATTAGTGGAAGTCGCTCACTCAAGTTCTTCCCAATGCATTTTGTAATCGGCATTGTTTGCCGAGGACTACGAATTCCCTTCGAGCGTGACGGACTTCCTACCATCGAGCGCTCCGGGTCTTCGATGCTGCCGTACTAGCTACCGGGTAAATTGTTTTAAAAGATATTTCGAACTGCAATACCGATAGGATCTTGATTCACTATGGGCGACCGCTACAACCTCTATGAGTCTCTGAAGCTGGATAGCGCAGCCAGCACCGAAGAGCTCCATGCAAATCTTTCTAATCAACTCTCCGAACTGCGAGATGCTGGAGTCTCGGAGTACTCCGGCGAGTTCCAGGAGAAGCTCACTGCGCTGCAAGTGCTTGGCGATGAGGGACGTCGTCGCGAATACGACGCTTTGCTGGCCGATGAGAACGCCACCATCACCATTGCGACGCTGCGCGGGCTGGCAAATCGCCCGGTACCCACTGCGCAGGAATCCTCGTTCCAGACGCAAACCCAGCAAGCACAGTGGTCCGCCCCAACTCAAACCAGTCCTGCGACAGTAACCACCACGGTGACCACGGATGTACCACCGCTGCCTGCAAACGCCACACTGCAGAACATGTGGCAGCGCATGCCACTCATCCCCCGAATCACTACCGGCTTGGTCAGTTTTTCAACTCTGATTGGCATCATCGCAGTTCTGTACGCAATCACGCTCGGCATCCAGGGCGCCAACGATCTCGGCAGCCTAGAGTCATCGTTGGGTGATTCTTGGGATGACATCGGCTACATTATGGGCGCTGCAGCCGCCCTCGTTCTTGTTCCAGTCCTCCTACTGATGGGAATGATGCTTGTCACCTTGACCGCATACTGGATTCACTCCATCCTCCGCGGTGAAGACTCGACGGCACCAATCTTTTTCTGCGTCACCGTGGCACCACTGGCGTTGGCTATGACCATCATCCCCCTCCTGTTCTTGAGCTCCTGGGTGGATGTAGTCCTCTTCCTCGCAGGTGCCATGCTGATCGCGGCTTGTGTTCTTATGTTCCTCAAGGACATGCGCGCATGGTTCCGCGGCCAGAAACTGGTCAGGACTACCCAGTCGGCGCCGGGGCAGGGCTATGCTCCGCAGTACCCCCAGTCTCAGAACACTCAGGGCTACCAGTTCGGCCAGAACAATCCTCCGAACAATGCACAGAACTAACTAGGCTGCCCTGAACAACCGCGCCGGCGTGCACGACACCCCAGCGCGGTTTTTCGTATTTGAAGGGTTTGAGCGCGGGGGCCGTCGTAAAGCGAAAAATGGAATGAAAAGCGGCGAATAAGCGACAAATAATTGCGCATTTCGTGACTTACCTCACATAATTGCGTTATTCATATCACTATCACTGTTTTTGCGCTATGCCCCGACACAACCCAAGATTCAAAACTGGGTTATCGTGGAACAAAACAGATAGGAGACATGAATTATGGCGACAATTATTTGGACCCGTACTGACGAAGCCCCTCTGCTGGCGAGCTACTCGCTGAAGCCAATCGTGGAGGCATTTGCAAGCCAGGCTGGTGTCAATGTTGAAACCCGCGACATCTCCCTCGCAGGCCGCATTCTGGCTCAGTTCCCGGAGCGTCTTTCGGACGAACAGAAGGTAGAGGATGCGCTGGCAGCCCTGGGCAAGCTGGTCAAGGAGCCGGACGCCAACATCATCAAGCTGCCGAATATCTCTGCATCCGTCCCGCAGATTAAGCGCGCTGTCGCAGAGCTGCAGGAAAAGGGCTATGACATTCCGAAGTACAAGTCGCAGCCGGAAGGCGAGGAAGAGACCGCCGACCGCGCCAAGTTCGACAAGGTCAAGGGCTCTGCCGTTAACCCGGTACTGCGTGAGGGCAACTCCGACCGCCGCGCTCCGGAGCCGGTGAAGAACTACGCCCGCAAGCACCCGCACCGCATGGGCGCTTGGTCCGCAGACTCCAAGACCAACGTCGCCACCATGGCCTCCAACGACTTCCGCCACAACGAGAAGTCCGTTGTCATGCCGGCCGACGACAAGCTGACCTACCAGCTCGAGGCTAACGACGGCCAGATCATCACCCTGAAGAAGGACATGCCGGTCCTCAAGGG
This sequence comes from Corynebacterium sp. 212_CJEI, assembly GCF_001055915.1. NCBI lineage: Bacteria > Bacillati > Actinomycetota > Actinomycetes > Mycobacteriales > Corynebacteriaceae > Corynebacterium > Corynebacterium sp. 212_CJEI. The sequence goes on from NZ_JVPT01000062.1 coordinate 49,565, forward strand.
CGAGATTATTGACGGCACGGGCATGAACGTCCACATCCTGGACAACTTCCTGCGCGCTCAGATCCGTCGCGCACAGCGCGAGAACATCCTGTTCTCCGTCCACTTGAAGGCCACCATGATGAAGGTCTCCGACCCGCTGATCTTCGGCGAGGTTGTCAAGGCCTTCCTGCCATCTGTTTTCCCGAAGTTCGAGTCCAAGCTGGCTGCCGCCAACCTGACTCCGGACAACGGCCTGGGCGCCATGCTCGATGGTCTACACAAGCTTGACGACGCTACTGCGGCGGCCGTCAAGTCCGCTATCGAGAAGGACCTGAAGGAAGGTCCGGCCCTTTACATGGTCAACTCCGATAAGGGCATCACCAACCTCCACGTTCCGTCTGACGTCATCGTTGACGCTTCCATGCCGGCCCTGATCCGCAACGGCGGCAAGGGCTGGGGTCCGGATGGTGAGGAGCGCGACACCCTCGCAGTCATCCCGGACTCCTCCTACGCAGGCGTCTACCAGGCTGTTATCGAGGACTGCCGCGCCAATGGCGCTTTCGACCCGGCCACCATGGGCTCTGTCCCGAACGTCGGCCTGATGGCTCAGAAGGCTGAGGAGTACGGCTCCCACGACAAGACTTTCCAGATTCCGGTTGACGGTGTCCTGCAGGTCATCAACTCCGCTGGCGAGGTTCTGATTGAGCACCACGTCGCCGAGGGTGACATCTGGCGCTCCTGCCAGACCAAGGACGCCCCAATCCGCGACTGGGTGAAGCTGGCCGTTAACCGCGCTCGTATCACTGGCGACCCTGCAGTGTTCTGGCTGGACCCGCAGCGTGCGCACGACAACAACCTGATCAGCAAGGTCAACGAGTACCTGGCAGACCACGACACCGAGGGTCTGGATATCCGCATCATGGATCCGGTGTCCGCTACCAAGTTCTCCCTCGAGCGCATCCGCCGCGGCGAGAACACCATTTCCGTAACCGGTAACGTTCTGCGTGACTACCTCACCGACCTGTTCCCGATCATGGAGCTGGGCACCTCCGCCAAGATGCTGTCGGTCGTGCCGCTGATGGCCGGGGGCGGCCTGTTCGAGACCGGCGCAGGCGGTTCCGCACCGAAGCACGTCCAGCAGGTTCAGGAAGAAAACCACCTGCGCTGGGACTCCCTGGGTGAGTTCCTGGCACTGGCCGAGTCCCTGCGCTACGCCGCTGAGCATGACGACGACCCACGTCCACGCGTCCTGGCTGAGGCCCTGGATAAGGCAACCGCTACCCTACTCGACGAGGGCAAGTCGCCGTCCCGCAAGGCTGGCGAAATCGACAACCGCGGCTCCCACTTCTACCTGGCTCTCTACTGGGCACAGGAGCTGGCCAAGCAGGACGAGAACTCCGAGCTGAAGGAAGTTTTCGCACCGGTCGCTAAGGCTCTCACGGAGAAGGAAGAGTCCATCGCCAAGACCCTGATTGATGCTCAGGGTTCCCCAGCTGATCTGGGTGGCTACTTCCTGCCGGACGATGAGAAGACCTCCGCAGTTATGCGTCCGTCCGCTGAGTTCAACGAGATCATCGACGGTCTGAAGAAGTAGGACTAGCTGCTTGCTCCTGGCTGGCCTGGTTGGCCTGGTTGGCCCAGGCTGGCCTAGGCCGACCTAGGCTGACCGCCGGTTTCGGGCGATAGCCCCTCGCTCATGTTGCATTTGATGCACATGGCGCGAGGGGCTTTTTCTATGCCCTGACTTCCTTAACGGTCTTGACAGTATCCAGTGCTTTTCGGCGCTTTACGGTACCCTTCGCCCATACTCAGTCCCCTGTTTGGCTCACCTCGACACTCGACACCGCAGCGCCCGATGCCCCGGCACCGCAGTGCCTCACCCCATGAGTTACTGACTACCTTTATGACACTTTTGTCCAAAAAATTGCCTTCAAACTGTCATAAAGGTAGTCACTAACTCCTTCGGCAAACCGCCACCCGTCGAACACCACTCGCCACGCACCACCCACGCCCCCCATACACAGCAGCCTCCACACACACCTAGCCACAGCTCCCTACACACCCCACCCCCCACAACTGGCCACGCCCCAGAGCCAATCAAACCAATCCGTACTAAGCGGGCTATAGCACTCTCGACACAGATACACACACCCTCTTACCTTGAGTTTTTCCAAAACTTTGCAATAGACAGCTTGGTTCACTATTGTTTGTAAGCAACGTTTTGAACAATCTCAAAAACCGCAAGGAAGTATCTGAAATGACCACCAAGTACGACAACAGCAACGCCGCCAACTGGGGCCTGTCCACTCGCGCTATTCACGCCGGCTTCGCTCCGGACGCACAGACCTCCGCGCGCAACCTGCCGATTTACAACACCTCCTCCTACGTCTTCGATTCCGCTGAGCACGCTGCCAACCGCTTCAACCTCTCGGATGCAGGCCCGATTTACTCCCGCCTGACCAACCCGACTGTGGATGCCGTCGAGCAGCGCATCGCCAGCCTCGAGGGCGGCGTCGCTGCCGTACTGTTCTCCTCCGGCCAGGCAGCTGAGACCGCTGCTGTCCTCACCCTGGCTCGTGCAGGCGACCACTTCGTCGTTTCGCCACGCCTTTACGGCGGTACTGAGACCCTGTTCAAGGTCACCCTGCCGCGCCTTGGCATCGACTGCACTTTCGTCGAGAACCCGGATGACCCGGAGTCCTGGCAGGCAGCAGTTCAGGACAACACCGTCGGTTTCTACGGTGAGTCCATCGCCAACCCGCAGATCGACGTCCTCGATATCCCTGCCATCGCCGAGGTTGCACACCGCAACAACGTTCCGCTGATTGTCGACAACACGGTTCCGACCCCGGCCCTGCTGCGCCCGCTCGAGCACGGTGCTGACGTCGTGGTTTCCTCCACCACCAAGTTCCTGACTGGTAACGGCTCCTCCCTTGGCGGTGTCATCGTCGACGGTGGCAAGTTCGACTGGACTCAGACCCGCAACGGCCGTTCCATCTTCCCGAACTTCACCGAGGCCGACGAGGCTTACCACGGCCTGAAGTTCGCCGACCTGGGCGCCCCGGCCTTCGCACTGCGTGCTCGCGCTGGCATTCTCCGCGACACCGGCGCTGCCCCGGCTCCGTTCAACGCCTGGGTTCTGGCTCAGGGCCTCGACACCCTGGCTCTGCGCATCGAGCGCCACAATGAGAACGCCAAGGCTGTCGCTGAGTTCCTCGAGAACCACCCGCTGGTCGCCAAGGTCAACTACGCTGGCCTGCCGAGCTCCCCGTGGTACGAGACGCTGAGCAAGCTGGGCCTTTCCGGCGCCAGCGGCGTGCTCTCCTTCGACCTGAAGGATGCCGACACCGCCAAGGCTTGGAAGTTTATTGACGCTCTGAAGCTGCACTCCAACGTCGCCAACATCGGCGACGTCCGCTCGCTGGTTGTCCACCCGGCCACCACCACTCACTCCCAGTCCGATGAGGAGGGTCTGACCCGCGCCGGCATTTCCCAGGCCACCGTTCGCCTCTCTGTCGGTATCGAGAACATCGATGACATCATCGCCGATCTCGAGGGCGGCTTCGCAGCACTCGCGTAGACCGTTTGTACACAGACACAGAACGGACTAAGTAGTCTATAAGGCATGAGCTTTTCCCCATCTACCCCGGCCGCCCTCCCACCCGAGGGCGAGCCGGGGCGTGTCTTTATCGGCGATGTCACAACCGAGGCTGGCGCGGTCATCCCCGACGTCACTGTCGAGTTCGAACGCTGGGGTCGGCTTAACGACGACTGCTCGAATGTCATCCTCCTCGAGCACGCTCTAACCGGCGACGCCCACGCTTCCGGCCCCTCGGATGAGTACCACCCGACTGCGGGTTGGTGGAACGGGATGATCGGCTCTGCCCGCGCACTGGACACCGATGAGTACTGCATTATCTGCACCAACGTCATCGGTGGCTGTCGCGGTACAACCGGCCCTTCCAGTCCACATCCGGACGACGGCAAGCCCTGGGGCTCTCGCTTCCCCGCTATCTCCGTGCGCGACACGGTGACAGTGGAGCACCTTGCGCTGCAAGAACTGGGAATTTCCCGCCTCCAAGCTGTCATTGGCGGCTCGTTGGGTGGTGCCCGCGCGCTTGAGTGGTCACTGATGCACCCGGATTTCGTCGGCAAGGCATTGGTGATGTGTGTCGGCGCACGTGCGTCTGCTTGGCAGATTGGTATTCAGTCTGCGCAAATTCAATTCATTGAGTCCGATCCCGATTGGCATGGCGGCGACTACTACGACCGCGGTGTGACTCCGGCCCGAGGTTTGGGATTCGCACGCAGGGTCGCGCATTTGACGTACCGTGGCGAGCTGGAGATGGATGATCGCTTTGGCGCGGCAGCGCAGCCCGGTGAGGATCCGCTGGGCGCGATGCGCACGGAAGATCGTTTCCAGGTAGAAAGCTACCTGGATCACCAAGCGGAGAAGCTTGCCCAGCGTTTCGATGCAGGCTCGTATGTCGTGCTCACCGATACCTTGAATCGGCACAATATTGGCCGTGATCGCGGTGGCCTCAATGAAGCGCTGCACTCGTCAACCGTGCCGACCATGGTTGCCGGTGTGGACACGGACATTCTCTACCCCTTCCACCAGCAGGAGCACCTCGCCCGCAATCTGGGCAACTGCTTGGGGCTGGAAAAGATTGAATCCGCCGTGGGTCACGACGGATTCTTGACGGAGTTCGAGCGAGTGGATTCGATTGTGCGTAGTTTCCTCGCTCGCGATGTCAGTTAATGTCAGCTAGCTTCCCAGCGCATCCACGCTGACTGCAAGGAATACGATTCCCATCCCGATTATGGAGCAAAACCATAGGTCAAAGGCCCGGGATCGCACAGAGAACACACCTAGAATGCTGTCCGGCAGGTACTGCCTAGCCACACCGAGCAGCATCATTGTGCTTCCCAGCATGAATGTGGCGCGTCGCCACCGCTCCAGCCCCAGAAACACAACGAAGGCGGACATGCCGAAAAAGAGCGCGCCGTAAATCGTATACTGCACCCACATTGGCCACGATGCCCCCGGAGGCGGGGTCTTCGGGCTGTGCGGGTTCAGCATTGGATCCGGCAGATCTTCCCGCCGGGCACGCTGCGCAATTTCCCTTTTCGACACGAGTTGTTCCTCCTGGCTGACTAGGCCAGGCCAGCGAGCTTTTCAGCGCGCTCGACGACATTGCGTACAAGGAAAGCGCGAGTCAGTGGGCCGACACCACCTGGGTTCGGGGATACGTAACCGGCAATGTCCCAGACGTCATCAGCAACGTCACCGGCCAGCTTGCCGTCGACACGCGAAACTCCCACGTCGAGTACAGCAGCACCAGGCTTGACCATGTCTGCAGTAAGCATATGGGCGACACCAGCAGCGGCGATGATGACATCAGCCTGACGGGTTTCAGCGGCCAAGTCCTTGGTGCCGGTGTGACATAGCGTCACGGTGGAGTTCTCGCTGCGGCGAGTGAGCATCAGGCCGATTGGGCGACCAACGGTGACACCGCGGCCGATAACAACAACCTTGGCACCGTTGAGCTCAACGCCGAAGCGTCGCAGCAGGTGGATACAGCCGTTTGGGGTACACGGCAGTGGTGCTGGCTCGTTGAGGACCAGCTTGCCCAGGTTTACCGGGTGGAGGCCATCGGCGTCTTTCTCCGGATCGATGAGCCCCAGAATACGGTTTTCATCCAGGTGCTTCGGCAGTGGCAACTGAACAATGTAGCCTGTGCACTCCGGGCTTTCATTCAGCTCGGTGATTACTGCCTCGAGCTCTTCCTGCGTGGTGTCAGCCGGAAGGTCACGGCGGATAGAGGCGATACCAATCTGCTCACAGTCGCGATGCTTCATCTTGACGTAAGAGTGGCTGCCTGGATCATCACCAACCAACACGGTGGCCAGCCCCGGAGTGTAGCCGGCTTCCTTCAAACGCTCAACGCGCTTTTCCAGGTCTTCAAAGATTTCGTCTCGGTAGAGTTTGCCATCAAGCTTTGTCGCTGCCATGGCATTTATCTTAGGCACAGGAGCGAATAATGCCCAGAAATGCCCCGTAACAGCCCTCGCCTAGACCCTATTTACCGCCCATAAAGCCCTGCTGACGCCAGACTTCATAAGCAGCCACTGCTGCGGCGTTGGAAAGATTCATGCTGCGACGGGCTGGCAGCATCGGAATTCGGATTAATTGTGTAATTCGCGGATCATCGAGCACTGACTGTTCCAACCCGGTTGGCTCCGGGCCAAAGAGCAGAACATCGGTGTTCGTGTACTCAATATCTGTGTGCCACGTGTCAGCGTGTGCGGTAAAGGCAAAAATGCGGCACCCTTGGCTGGCAAAGGTCTCCAATGCTTGATCGATGGAGTCATGAATACGCACATCGGCCAGGTCATGGTAATCCAGCCCGGCGCGACGCAGATTTTTGTCATCGAAGTTGAACCCCAGTGGCTTGGCCAGATGCAGCATAGCTCCAGAGCCCGCACACATGCGGATAGCGTTTCCGGTGTTCGGCGGGATGACAGGCCGGTCAAAAAGCACGTGGCAGGTGTGGCTCGTAATCCAGTCTGTGGAGTTCGTTGGCTCGGCGTTCGTTGGCTCGGTCGTGGCGCTATTCATTTCTTCCGTCAGTTCTTTTCCGCTGCTTCTTTTACTGCTCGTTGTTGGTTTCTGCTGCCGCTGTCGTGGCAGGCGCCGCATCGCACACACCGTGCTCGGTGAAAAACGCGATGATGGTCTCACCGATTAGCGCTCGGCTCCTCGGCTTCGAGAACTTATGGCCCTCTCCCTCGACCACCAGAAAATCGGTGGGCACGCCGTATGCGTCCATGGCGTTGCGCATCTGACCAGACTCTCGCGGAGGCACGTTGGTATCCCACTCGCCGTGAATGAATAGGGTTGGAGCCTTCATTTCCTCCGCACGGTGCAGCGGTGAGATATCGCGCAGGAGCTCAGCATCCTGGTACGGGTAGCCGTATCGGGGGAACGCGGCCTGCGCCAACCAAGGCTCGGTGGATTGGTAGTAGGTTTCAAAACTTGTCATTCCGCAGGCATCGACGATGACCGCAAACTGATCCGGGTACCATGCCGAGGCCAACAGCGACATGAAGCCACCGTAGGATCGCCCGCCCAGCGCAATGCGTTCTGGATCCGCCAGCCCGGCATCAACGAGGAAGGCACGCGCCGCTGCGATATCCGCAATAGCGGCAAAGCGTCCATAGCGGTCGCCCGCGTGCTCAAATGACCTACCGGACCCCGAGGAACCGCGCACATTAGGAGTGAACACCACGAAGCCCGCCTCCACAATGCTGGCTAGAACATCGTGGTGGATGGGTTTCGCCTGCAGTTCTGGTCCGCCGTGGATGTGGATGAAAGCCGGCGGTAGTGCGCTTCCGGAAACGTCATTAGAACTATTGCGCACCGACTCCGGAAGGTAGAGCCAACCAGACAGTTCCAACCCATCGCGGGAGACAAAGTAGACCAGCTCTGGAGCCGGCATGGTCTCCAGATTCTTCTCTTCCAGAGCCAAAATCCGTTCGGTGCGTTCCATATCCAATGGCTCAATGACACCACCGATATTGCGCAGAATCTCCACCGTTGGCGCAAGGCCTGGCCCTTCTACTGTCAGGGAGATCAGCTCACCGTCACCGGAGATTGACAGCTCGCGCGCAACCATGCCCGGCAATTCCACATTGCGGCGCACCATCACCCGCATGTCGTCAGTCTGCGGGTGAAGGCCAAGGGTAAGCACCTCAAGCGTGCTGACCCCACCGCTGTTCCACAGCACAGCCGCAGTGGAGGAATCCTCACTGATGACAAATTCTTCGACGTCTTGATCCGGATTGCCAATGAACTCCTCGACATCAACTTCGATGCCGATCTTCATATCCAAAATCTCCGCTGCGGTCGATTCCGCTGTGCGCGGCTCAGTAGTGCTGATACCGCTATCGGGAGTAATACCCAGGCGCAGGATGCGACGCTGTTCCGCGCCATGATCTGAGAGCACGAACGCGGTCAGCTTCTCCTGCCCCGGATGCGCCAATAAGACACCGGCATCTGTGGTGGAGCCGGGATCGGACGGCAACAGCGGCTGCCACTGCTGCCCCGGCCCGACCAGCAGTAGCTCACGGTGGCCTCGCGGCCCCACCCGCACGAGGCCAAACCCGCCTTCAGCCGCTACCAGCTGGCTGTCAGTGCGTTTATCAATGACCTCATACTTTGAGTTCGTCGGGTTGACCAAACGCGCATAGTTAATGCCCTGGGCATCGACCGCGTTCATCGCTAGGAGATCGTTATCCCATTCCACCAGTGTGGCGCGCATATCCGCATCCATACGCAGGGGGCGGGCACCGTCGACCTCCGGATCGGTGGATACCAGCCAGGTCTGCAGTCGCTCCGTACCGTACGGAGAGACCTCGCAGGCGATCCACTTTCCATCCGGGGAGTGCAGCACCCTGGTAACCGGGCCTTCCACCGGCAGTTTCACGGGGCGCTCCGCCCCTAGCCCCTCCGGAGTAATCTCCTGCTGTACCGCACGCGGGTAGCCGCTATCGCGGACAATAAAGGCGATTGCACTCCCATCCGGTGCTAACGAGGATTCATAGGTCTGGCGCATGACAATCCATTCTAGTAGTCAGCGAAAATCTCTACTTCGACCTGCCACCACTGGCTGCCCCAGAGCCTCGGACATATCCACCAGACGATCGGCCACGATTGTCACCGCACCAGAGGCTGTCTGCGCGATACCGCGCACCACCATCGCCCGCGAATTCACCGCTACCGGCCGAAATCGATTCCACAGCCCCGGCGTACACAGCACATTCACCAGCCCAGTTTCGTCCTCCATTCCCAAAAATGTCACTCCGCCAGCGGTCCCCGGACGTTGCCTATGCGTCACGACTCCCGCCACTTCTACTCGTGTTCCATCGGGCACTGTTTTCAGTTCCGCCGCAGGCACCACTCCACGTTCCTGCAGGTCTGCCCGCAACGCGGCCACCGGGTACTGCCCCGGGGTCACTCCCGTTGCCGTCAAATCGGCAGCTGCCAGCTCAAACTCCGTCATGCCGGGCAACGCAGGTGCGTCGGCAAGCGTGAGCCCCGGCAGCATGCCCTCACTTTCCGTCGCCGCCACGCCCGCCGCCCACAGTGCTTGACGACGGTCAATCCCCAGCGACCCAAGTGCTCCTGCGCGCGCCAGTGCTTCCATGTGCCCAACACCCAGCCGAGCTCTGCGGGCGACATCTGCTGCGTTGACAAATGGCCGCGCTGCGACGATACGTTCCGCCACGTCATTGCCCACACCGGCAATGGCGCCGAGCCCCAACCGAATACGCCCATCGATGACGCTGGCTTCCACGCCTGAAACCGAGATATCCGGACCATCGCAGCCGATACCGTGCCGGCGAGCATCGGCAATCAACGACTGCGGAGAGTAAAACCCCATGGGCTGGGCACGGAGCAATGCGACACAGAACTCCGCCGGATAGTGGTACTTAAACCAAGCCGAGAAATACACCAAGGAGGCAAACGACTGCGCGTGTGATTCCGGGAAACCGTAGGCGGCAAAGGCCACTATCTTGTTCCACAGTTGTTCCCCAATATCCGCATCAATGCCACTGGTGCGCTCCAGCCCAGCCAGAAAACGGGCATGAAGCGCTTCCATTTTGGCCACTGAGCGCTTCGACCCCATAGCGCGACGCAGCGAGTCCGCTTCCGCCCCACTGAAACCCGCCGCATCGACGGCCATTTGCATCAGCTGCTCTTGAAATAGCGGGATGCCCAGTGTCTTCCCGAGGGACTTCTCCAGCACTGGATGCTCATAGGTCACTGGTTCGAGTCCATTTCGGCGGCGAATGTAGGGGTGCACGCTACCGCCTTGAATGGGGCCTGGGCGAATGAGTGCCACCTCCACCACCAGATCAAAGAACTCCCTCGGCTTCAGTCGGGGCAAGGTGGCCAGCTGCGCGCGCGATTCCACCTGAAACACGCCCACCGCGTCCGCGCGTGCCAACATCTCGTAAACCTCCGGTTCAGCGACATCTATTTCCCACAGGTTCACTCGGCGCCCATGCTGTTCATAGACCAAGTCAATGCAATGGTGGATGGCCTCCAGCATTCCGAGGCCAAGCAGGTCGAATTTCACCAGTCCCGCTGCCGCACAGTCATCCTTATCCCACTGCACTACCGAACGACCTTCCATGCGTGCCCATTCCACTGGCACGACATCCGCAATCGGCCGATCACAAATCACCATTCCGCCAGAGTGAATGCCTAAATGACGAGGCTGCCCACGAAGCTGCTCCGCCAGTTGCTGCACCGGCTCCGGCGGGCACGCTTCCCGGTCTCTGACCCACGCATCGATAACGCCCGGCGAGTACCCCAACACCCGCGCCGCATCGCGCAATGCACCGCGCCGCCGGTAGGTAATGACATTGGCCACCTGCGCGGCATTGTCACGACCATACTTTTCATAGACGTATTGGATGACCTCTTCCCTACGACCAGACTCGATGTCTACATCGATATCCGGCGGCCCATCCCGTTCTGGCGACAAAAACCTCTCGAACAACAGCCCGGCACTAATGGGGTCAACATTGGTGATCCCCAGCGCAAAACACACCACCGAGTTAGCCGCCGAACCGCGCCCCTGTGCCAGAATTCCCGCCCGGCGACAGAACTCACAGATGTCGTGCACGATGAGGAAGTAGCCTGGAAAACCCAGCTCTCGAATCACAGTCAGCTCATTCTCTAACTGCGCCCACGCCCGCGCTTGCACGGAGCCGTCCCGAGCTCCATCGGCCGGACCATACCGCCGCCGCGCCCCCGCACGAGCAATTTCCCGCAACCATGAGTCCTCATCGTGACCAGCAGGAACCTCCCAGCGAGGCAACTCAGGCGCAATGAGATCAAGCGTAAAAGCAGACTCACCTGCAATGTCCTGTGTTGCCTGCAGTACCTGCGCCCCCAGATACCGTGTTGCCGCCGATAGCTCCTCCCACGAACGCAACCAAGCTCCGCCTGCGGGCTCCAGCCGTGACTCGAACCCGTCTAGGTCCTCCCGCACAGCAAGGGACTGCTTCGCCCCGGCCAACCGGCTTGCCGCAGGCGAGGCCGCCGTCGCAGCAGAGGAAACCACCTCCCGCAGGCCATACTTCACAGCTGCGGCCGAAATCGCCTCCGCATCATCGGCCGCCTGTGCTGTGGGGCTCAGGCGGTGCTCGAGCGCCACGTTCTCCGCACCGAAGGCCGCAATGAGCTCTTCCAAGTCGCCGACCCAGCTGACGTCGGCAAGCACCTGCCAGAAACCGCCTGCAACCTCCCCCAATTCTGGCAGCGAGGGATAGCGGACGACGGATTTCTCCCCTGCCGACATATGCGCATCACACAGCGTGTGACTCAGGCGCCGATAGCCCTCAGGACCCCGCCCCAGCACCGTGAGGGGCCGCTGCGGAAGCCCCAGCTCCGCGCCGATGATTGTGGCGATACCAGCCTCCGCTGCAGCCTCGGCAAAACGAGCGATTCCATAGAAACCATCGCGATCTGCGAGCCCCAACACGTTTAACCCCAAACGCGCAGCCTCGGACACCAATTCTTCCGGGTCCGATGCGCCATGCAGGAATGAATAGCTCGAACGACAGTGCAATTCCGCCTTAATGTGCGCAGGCGTAAATGACACACTACCGCTGCCACTAGCACCGCTTTCCGGAGCTTCAAAAGCCCCAACGATGGAATCTGACAGCTGCCCCCGCCAGCCATTGAAGCTGCCATTAGGCTGTAGTTTTCCTGAAAATTTACCCGATAGAATACGCTCAATCCGCGACCAGCTCAGTGGCCGACCGGACTGCTCCGATTGTCCGCCCGAGATGTTTTCCATGCCACGAACATTAACCCATCCTCCGGACTGTATTCAAACGTATTTTCGATTAATATGCATATTAAGCACCACCCCCGGGACGCATCCGTAAGTCACACCTCAGCCACGCTCGACTGTTTAGGCTGAAGTTGAATTTTCAGCACTACCTGGGCAAGTGCTAGCCTTAACCCCAGAATTAAAGACAGCTTGGTCTAGTTCTGCCTTAAAACTTCAGCTAACAAATCCCATTAAATAAGGAGACCCCTCGATGAACCTCAAGCGTTTTTCCGCCGGTGTACTTACTGTCGCGTTCGCCGCAACCGGCCTTACCGCCTGTGGCAGCTCGGATGATGCCATTCGCATCGGCACCACGGATGCCGGCAAGAAGGCCTGGACCGTTTTCGAGCAGAAGGCTTCCGAACAGGGCATCGATCTGGATGTTCAGCCCTTCTCCGACTACCAGACCCCGAACCGCGCACTCGATGAGGGCCAGCTCGACGTCAATCTCTTCCAGCACATCAAGTTCTTGGCTGAGTACAACGTCGGCGCTAAGTCGGACCTGACTCCGATTGGCTCGAGCGAAATTGTCCCGCTGGCTCTGTTCTGGAAGGACCACAAGTCGGTTGATGAGCTGAAGAAGGGCACCGAGGTCGTCATCCCGAACGACCCGTCCAACCAGGGCCGCGCTATTAACGTGCTGGTTCAGGCTGGCCTGCTGAAGCTGAAGCAGGATGACCTGCTGACCCCGTCCCCTGCTGACATCGATAAGGAAGCTTCCAAGATCACGGTTCTGCCGGTGGATGCCGCTCAGACTCCGGCCGCCTACGGCGAGGGTAAGCCCGCCATTATCAATAACTCCTTCCTGGACCGCGCCGGCATCGACCCGAACACCGCTATCTTCCAGGATGACCCGAACTCCACGGAGGCAGAGCCGTACATCAACGTCTTTGTCACCAAAGCTGAAAATGCTGACAACCCGAAGTACGCGGAGCTCTCCAAGATCTGGCACTCCAAGGAGGTCCAGGACGCAGTCGCAGAGGACTCCAAGGGCACCTCGGTTCCGGTTGACCGTTCGGCTGAGGAGCTGCAGGACATTCTGAATCGCGTCGAAGAGCAGCAGCGCGAGCAGAACTAACGCCACTGCCACCTAAGCACCGCCCAACACCAGGGAACACAGACCAAGGGGCACTGATTCACTCGTGACCAACAAGGGAACGAAGCTCGAATTCCGCGAGCTGAACAAGCAATTCGGCGACGTCACCGCGCTCGCCGACATCAACCTAACCGTTGAACCCGGCGAAATCCTCGGCGTCATCGGTTATTCCGGCGCTGGTAAATCAACGCTCATCCGTATGATTAACGGCCTGGAAAAGCCAACCTCCGGGCAGGTTTTGCTGGATGACACCGACATCGTCGGCATCTCCGAGCGCCAGCTACGGGGTCTGCGCCGCAATATCGGCATGATTTTCCAGCACTTCAACCTCTTCCATTCGCGCAACGCGATTCGCAACGTTGAATATCCGCTGGAACTGGCCGGTATGCCGAAGGCTAAGCGCCGCGCTCGCGCCCAGGAGCTGCTGGAGTTCGTCGGTCTCGGCGACAAGGCGGAGTCCTTCCCCGAGCAGCTCTCGGGTGGGCAGAAGCAGCGTGTCGGCATCGCCCGTGCGCTCGCCACCGAACCGACGCTCTTGCTTGCCGACGAAGCCACCTCGGCACTCGACCCGGAAACTACTTCCGGCGTCCTGGATCTGCTGCGTCGCATCAATCGCGAAATGGGTGTCACTATCGTGCTGATTACTCATGACATGTCGGTTGTACGCGGTATTGCTGACCGCATGGCCATCATGGAAAATGGTCACATCGTCGAAACCGGTACGGTCCACGAGGTCTTTGCCAACCCCAAGACTGAGGTTGGCCGCCGCTTCGCCACCACCGCACTGCGCGATGTTCCAATTGGTCGTGAACGCGATTCGGTGAATCAGTCTGCCGAGAGCGCAGCAGCTCGCCTGGTCACCATCACTATCAATGACGGTGTTGACCTCGGTGCCCTGGCACAGGCCACTAGTGCCCACGGTGTCGCCGCCTCGGTGGCACACGGCGCGGTCGCCAATGTGCAGGCGAAGTCCTACGGCCGCCTTACTTTGCGGTTGACTCCGCTGACAGGTAATTCCGCCTCGGATTCCTCTGATTTCGATGCCGCCATTGCTGCTATTTCCGAACTGACACAGGTAGAGGAGCTTGCATCATGATCGGTCTCTTAAACTCTCTGCCATCGGTGAGTGGCAAGGACACCAACTGGGATAGCCTCGGCCCGATGCTGGGCGAGGCATTCGGCCAGACGCTCTACATGGTCTGTGTCGCCATGCTGATTGGCGGTGTCGCAGGTCTAGCAATCGGCGTGCTGCTCTACACCACCCGCGATGGTGGCGTACTGCGCAACAAGTTTGTCTACCAGGTCCTCAATGTCCTGATTAACTTTGTTCGACCAATCCCGTTCATCATCCTGGTTACGGCCATCGGCCCACTGACAAAGAACGTGGTCGGCACCACGATCGGCACCGAAGCCGCAGTGTTCGTCATGTCGATTGCCGCCACCTTCGCCATCGCGCGCCTGGTGGAGCAGAACTTGATGTCCATCGACCCCGGCGTGATTGAGGCCGCCCGTGCGATGGGCGCAAGTCCGTGGCGCATCATCCGGACGGTCGTCGTGCCGGAGGCACTGGGCCCGCTGGTACTGGGCTACACCTTCGCATTCATCGCCGTGGTCGACATGTCAGCTATGGCCGGCTACATCGGCGGTGGCGGACTGGGCAACTTCGCAATCACCTACGGTTACCAGGCATTCGACTGGAACGTCACCCTGGTGACAACCCTGGTCATCATCTTCATCGTCCAGTTGGCGCAGATCTTCGGCAACTGGCTCTCCAAGAAGATTATGCGCAGGTAGCCGCGCACATTAGCTAGCCACTAGCTAGCGGCGGATTACTTCGACCGCAGCCCAGCCCTTCTTTGGCCCTGGAGCATCACCGCAGGAAGACACAACGCCTTCCGTGGTGATTTTCTCCAGGGCCACTTCATATTCCACGACCTTGTCGCGGTCGCTGGGGCCGTCGTAAAGCGCGACGACTGCAGTCGTGCCGTCGACGTCAACGCGTGCGACATCGTCTACGCCCCACGTATCGGCTTGACGACGCACAGCCAACTCGGCCGCCTGCCCCTGCGGGGTGTAGATACCACGGCCGCGGCAGCCCTCTGCATGCACGATGCCCTGCTGAGCGTCTTCGATGACCCCCTTGGCATCCACCGCACTCAGACGTCCAAAGCTGTAATTCCATGGCAACAGCACGCTGGCCGGCGCAAAGCGGTGCCCCTTAGAGTGCGAGGTTTCCCACACAACCTCTGGGTAGAGATTGTGCATCGCAGCAGCGAGCGGGCGACCTTTAATCGCACAGCAACGATCGCGCTTACCGTGCGTACAGATGAGAAACAGTGGATGGTCCAGACGAGTGGCCCCCTCGGTGGGCTGGCCAGGGCGGATATCCAGAGTCATCAGGTCTTCAACATCGGCAACCATGCGATGTTCGAGAAAAACCTCAGAGCCATCCACTGATTCACAATGCGCGATATAGACGTTAACGCCATCACACGGCTGCTGGCCGATTCGGCCCGGTTTGCGAATCAATTGCAACGCGCCGCCGCGTTCGGACAACCAGGCTTCTAATCGACCGGTGATCTCTGCTCCCCATACCCCGCCGTCAAAAATATCGTGCGACCAACCGAGTTGGTGCTCCAACGCAATAAAGAGCTTTCCGGCTTTTGCAGTACCGGGAAGCGGCTCAGCCATCTGAGCGGAACAGGTGGTATCAAATTTGGCCTGGCTCATACGCCTAAGCG
Source organism: Corynebacterium sp. 212_CJEI (assembly GCF_001055915.1). Lineage (NCBI taxonomy): Bacteria > Bacillati > Actinomycetota > Actinomycetes > Mycobacteriales > Corynebacteriaceae > Corynebacterium > Corynebacterium sp. 212_CJEI. Next base: position 65,293 of record NZ_JVPT01000062.1, read on the forward strand.
TAATTGAGTGCCTCTGCGATTGGGTCTTAGGTCGCAGCGTTCACCCCTGTTTTATTACTATTGTGCAACACTTTGACAACAAATAACTTTGACCTCGACTTTTGCAGTTCAACTTGTTGAAATTCCGCAACTGCGCACATACCGTCGGACGTATGAATACGAAATCGCTGGATGCTTCGCGCACTCGTACCCGTATCGCGGCATCCCTGTGCCTCGCATTGGGTCTAGCTCTCGGTGCCTGCTCCTCTGACTCCTCCTCAGACTCGGCTGCTGCACTGTCTATGAAAACTGACTCAACCGCTGGCACCTCCGATTTGTCGAGCAGCTCTAGCAGCTCCACTAGCTCGTCTGCGGCGGCGCAGACCACCATGGATGACGATGCTGCTCCGGAGGGCGATTTCAATAGCTCTTCTGCAGAAGCTGCTCCTTCCGATGGCGCTTACTTGGGTATTCAAGATGTCCGCGTCGGTTCCCACGACGGTTATGACCGTATTGTCTTTGAACTCACCGGCGAGGGCACACCGGGATACTTCGTCCGTTACGAGGATGTCCCAACCCAGCAGGGCTCCGGCAAGCCGATTTCTGTCGACGGCACAGCCAAGCTGGTAATCGACTTGCGGGGCATGGGCTACCCCTTTGATTTCCAGATGGAGGACTTCCCCTCTGACTCGGTCAAGCCGACATCGACTTCCGTTATTAAGGAAGTCGTCGGTGCCGGAACCTTCGAGGGGCAGACTCAGTATGTCGTCGGGCTCAAGGGAGATAAGACCCCGTTCAAGGTTTTCTCGTTGAGCAATCCGAACCGCCTGGTTATTGACTTCCAATCGAAGTAATCGGTTTGCCCACCGACGCACTCCTCCTCCACTGCGTCTCTACGCGTAAGCACCCTCGATTCTCCATGCGCCGGCATGCCCTATGAGCAACCAGGCGGCGATGGTACCGTCATTCGCTACCGCACGGATTTGTATTCTTGCCGCTCGGCGAGCCTCATCGGGTACCCACCAGCGCTCATCAATCGGCCAGGGCCCAGCCCACGATGACACGCGATATGTTGTTACTCCATGTCGCACCAGGGACGGTTCCGCCGTCATGGTCGCTCGCCCAGTTACGCCCACGGTGTGCCCATCGGCGTCGAGCACTTCCACCTCTGCATTCGCAGTCGCAGGAATAATTGCCGGATTGGGAGCAAGAACAGCTCCCGGCCATGGCTGATTAATTTCCGCGGTTTTTGTGTTTTTGGGGTTTTCTCCGAAAGCGACAAATCCCACTCTTTCGCCTGGGCCACGCCCGCCTTGCATGACTGGTTGCTGTACTGCCTCTGACCCCAGTAACCCCTGCACACGCTCGGCAGCCCGGCGCGCTTTGGCTCGCGCATCATCACTACCGTGCCACAGATCCTGCTTTACGGTCCCGGCGGCGGCCACATCCAGTGGCTCTAACTGCAGCTCTACAATTCCGCGGCTATCATCTCCATCATTTTCCTCAGCGCCGTCAACAGTTCCAGCAACAGTGCCGCTGTCCCCTCGTGGCTGCTGCCGATTCCTGTTATTCAGCCAGCCATCGAGCTGCCACCGAACCCTGTCAGCCGTAGTCTGTTCTGCCAGTGGCTCAGTGCAGCGCCATACTCTGCGCACCTCTGAGCCGTCACTAAATTGCGCCACCACCGCTAAGCGGTAACACGAATACCCATGGTTAAAAAGTTTTTCATGCAGTTGCCCAGCTAGAAAGCGCGCGACGAATGAGGCCTCATCCACTCTTCGGAGTGGACTCTCCCAAGACTGGTAGCTCACCGCCAGTCCTGGCGGCAAAGATCGCGGTGCCACCAACCGCACTTCCCCACGGCAGGCCAAATCGTGCCATCTAGCCCCCTGCGCCCCAAACCTGTTGGCTATATCCCGCTTAGGCAACGCAGCGACATCCCCCAATGTGCGCAGGCCGAGTTCCTGCCACGACTTCGCAAGCTCTGCGGGCATCTCCAGTGCACTTTCCGCCCTCAGCTCCACCAGAGAGATTCCCTGCCGAAATCTTTTGCCTTCATCTTCCCCGGGAGCTACCAGCACTCCCCTGCGCGCTGCCAAAATAGCTGTCACAATATCGTCCGCGAGCCCCAAGCTGCAGTCCACGCCCGGTACCGCAGCGGCATCAAGCAGCTTTTCCAAGGCCACATCCTGTCCGCCGTAATAACGCATTACCCCTCGCGCTGCCACAACCGCCAAGCCTGGCCGTAGAGCTTCGACCCCAGCTGCCACCGCCTCCAACCGTTGCAGCACGGACTCGAATTCTGCAGCGTCGCGCACCGCACTTTCCTCGACAACCTCCAGCTCCGGGCACAACGCTTCCGCATGGCGACGGCTTTGCCCGCGCCGTACCCCTGCACGGCGCGCACTCGGAGAACAAGCAGCTACTCCGCTATCACCCACAATCGCAACTGGACTGAGCGGATTAGCCTGCGACGTCACAGATGCTAGATGTGCTGCCTGCACTGGCCAATCAGGAAGCCATAGCGCCACCACACGGCTCGATTCCGCCGCTACCACTAGGACCTCCTCTGCGCGGGAAACGCGACCACATTGTTCTGTTCCACCTGTTCCCCCACCCGCCAACGGCACTGCCTCCGCGGAAACCGCGTCCCCGACACACTGACTTGGTAATCCACTGCTCGAATCCGGCCATAACCAGTGCCAAGCCCGGAAACACCAGCGACAGAGCTGGAAATTTCCGCAGCAGCGCCCGGCCACTGCTGCCCGACAAAAACCAGAGCACAACCACTCGTGCGCAGTCGTGCCTGCAGCGGACGTGCCTGCGACGGCGGCGGAGTGCGCGCCAACGAAGCCACCACCAAGTCAACGCCGTCCGCCAACAGCCCAATTACTTCAAGCGGCTGCATTCCAGGATCTGGCACACAGACAATGTTCGATAGCTTCCCGCCCAACTCCACCACGGAGAGCAACCCCTGTTCAGCGAGTCCAACTAGCGCAACATGACCTGTCTTCGTAACTTCCGCGATTAGACCTGCCAATACCGCACCGGGCTGTTCAATGACACTGACAGCCCCTTTTCGCACTACTCCCGCCAACGTATTTTCCAACGCCTCCGGCACCGGCAGAGCCTCACCGAGCCCAAAGGTTGCACCAGTTGCAGTCCCACCAGACTGGGCTGCCATCGCCTGCCGCAATGCCGCAATAGTCTGTTCCTTAGACTGCCCCGCAGCAATATTGACCGCCGTTGTCACTTCTTGTTCCACCTCATCCCGCTGCTATCCCACTGCCATCTCACTGCCATCCCCACTGCCCTGCCCACCACGAACACTGCTCGAATATTCTTTCCCAACAAGCGGATTAAACACTACCCTAAATAGCACGTACGTTCGATATTAATGCGCGAAGAAAAGCGCCGCACACCACCGCGCGACGCTCTAACCTCAGCCGAGTACTACATTTCGTACTACTTAGGCCTTCACATCGAGAACTACATCGAATTCGAGCAAATCAGCCGACGACGACACCGGCTTGCGCTTTTCGCCCTCATGCGAAGCCTTGAAGGCACGGCCCTCACGCCACCCCTGGTAGGCCTCCTCACTCTCCCACTCGGTAAAGACGAAGTAGCGGCTCTCTCCTGCAGTCGGACGCAGCAGTTGGAAACCAATGAAACCCGGCACATCGGTCATCTTTGAAGAGTTAGCGGAAAAGCGACGTTCGAGCTCTTCTCCCGCACCCTCAGGAACGGTAATAGCGTTAATTTTTACAATGCTCATGGCCTTAACACTAGCCACACAACTCTCAACAATCTATAGTTCCATCGCTACTAAACTTAAGAAGTATGACAGATTCCAGCCGGCACCAACACTCTTCAGGCTCTTACCAAGACGGGGCCGAACGCACGACAAAATTTATCAATAGTCCCGTGCGCCTGGGGACGGCAATTGGCGTCACCACCGCAGTGATTACGCTGCTCGCGCTGCTTAACGCCCATATCATCGGCTCCATTGGCTGGTGGATCATGATAGCGCTTTTACTGGCCCTCATCGGCGCCACTCTTTTCGTGCGCCAGGCAAAAACACCCACCAAAGAAACTCGGCCATCCTATTTCGCCGAGCCGATGCGTGAGTCACCAAACGACATCTCTTGGACCTCCAGCGTAAGCGTGCTGCTGATTTTCCCCGGCGCATGGATTATTGCTGCTGTCGCCGAACGAATCTCCTCTACACCGATCGCCTGCATAGTGACCCTAGTTCTGTCCGCCATCACCGCTACCTGCGCAATCCTGCCGCGGCAATTCGGATTCCTCCCTCTCGCCGCGCATCTTCCTGACAATTTCGCCCAGCGCTGCCCCTACCCCGCCGACTCACCAGAGGCCCGCATCCTCACAGTCCTCTTCATCGCACGTCTACGCGACGGCTACGTCTTCTTCACCGACCAGCTCCCCTATTTCGCCATGCTTGACGACGATACCGTGAGCGCAGCTCTCCACACCCTAGCCGCCGATAAGCGCATCACCATCGCCAAGAACAATTCGGCCCTGACGGAAAAGGGCCGTGCCCGCGAGTTTGCACAACTCACAGACACGGCCCTTGCCAACTAGTGGCTTACTCCCACTCAATGGTTCCCGGTGGCTTGGAAGTCACATCCAGGACCACGCGGTTGACCTCAGGCACCTCGTTGGTGATACGAGTGGAGATTTTCTCCAGCGTATCGTAGGGAACACGAGTCCAGTCAGCGGTCATCGCATCCTCAGAGGAAACCGGGCGCAGCACGATTGGGTGGCCATAAGTACGACCATCACCCTGGACACCGACCGAGCGGACGTCGGCAAGCAGGACGACCGGGCACTGCCAGACAACCTCGTCCATACCTGCGGCCGTCATTTCCTCGCGTGCAATGGCGTCGGCGCGACGGAGGGTATCCAGACGCCCCTCATCGACAGCGCCGATGATGCGGATACCAAGACCCGGACCCGGGAACGGCTGGCGAGCGACGATTTCTTCCGGCAGCCCCAGTTCGCGACCGACCGCACGGACCTCGTCCTTGAACAGCAGGCGCAGCGGCTCAACGAGGGTGAACTCAACGTCATCCGGCAGACCGCCGACGTTGTGGTGGCTCTTAATGTTGGCGGTACCAGAACCGCCACCGGACTCAACCACATCCGGGTACAGGGTGCCCTGGACCAGGAAGTCCACGGTCTCGCCCTCCGGAGCGCCCTCCAGCGCCTGTGCGACAGCGCGCTCGAAGGAGCGGATGAACTCACGGCCGATGGTCTTACGTTTGGTCTCCGGATCGGTGATACCAGCCAGAGCATCCAGGAAGACCTTGGAATCGTCGACGGTAATCAGCTTCGCACCAGTTGCGGCAACGAAATCCTTCTCAACCTGCTCGCGCTCGCCCTGGCGCAGCAGCCCATGGTCGACGAAGACACAGGTCAGACGGTCACCAATAGCGCGTTGCACAAGTGCGGCGGCAACTGCGGAGTCAACGCCGCCAGACAGACCGCAAATTGCGCGACCGGTCTCACCGACCTGATTACGGACCTGCTCAATCAGCTCTTCCGCGATGTTAGCGGCAGTCCAGTCCGGCTCCAGGCCAGCAATCTCATACAGGAACTCCTCCAGAACCTGCTGACCATACGGCGAGTGGTTGACCTCCGGGTGGTACTGCACACCGGCCATGCGCTTTTCCAAGCACTCGAAAGCCGCTACCGGAGCACCCTTGGTGGACGCCGTAACGGTGAAGCCCTCCGGCGCCTTAGACACCGCGTCACCGTGGCTCATCCACACCTCGTGTGTCTCCGGCACACCAGTGTGAGCGACACCGCCACCGTCGACGACGTTCAGCTGCGTGCGGCCGTACTCACGGTCACCGGTAGCAGCAATCGTGCCGCCGAGCACCTCAGTCATCGCCTGGAAGCCGTAGCAAATACCAAACACCGGAATGCCCAGCTCAAGCCACTCTGGGTTGAGCTTCGGGGCACCTTCGGCGTAGGCACTGGACGGGCCGCCGGACAGCACCAGCGCAGCCGGGTTCTTGGCCTTAATTTCTTCGGTCGTCGCATCATGCGAGACCACTTCGGAATAAATTTTTGCCTCGCGCACACGTCGCGCGATGAGCTGCGCATACTGCGCACCGAAGTCCACGACGAGGACGGGCTTAGTCACCTGTTCAGACACGCCCTAAAGCTTATCAAGACTTACGGACTGCAGGCATACCCAGGTTCAGTGCAGCCGGAGCATCTTCCGGCACAGCCGGGTTCACCGGAGCAATCGGATCCAGGCGCACGTAGGACTCACCCTGCGCCGGACGCTGATCTTCCTCACCCTTATTCGGCCACAGCGACGTTGCACGCTCCGCATTCGCGGAAATCGACAGTGACGGGTTCACTCCCGGGTTGGCTGCCATCGCCGAACCGTCGTGAATCGAGAGCGTCGGGTAACCCCACACACGCAAGTACGGATCAACAACGCCGTTTTCGGGTGAATCCGAAATCGTTGCGCCGCCAATGAAGTGAGCTGTCAAAGGAATGTTTGCCAACTCACCGATAGTGCCCCCAGCCAGCACACGACCATTCCGACCACGTGCACTGAGCTTGTCCGCCGCACGTTGCGTAGCTTCGTTACCCGACGGAATCCACGTCGGATTCGGCTCCCCCTCGCCCTGCTTACTCATCAGGAAACGCACCGGCCCGATCTTTTGCAGGTACGTCGTAATCGAGTTGTCGCGATTCTGCATCACCAGAGAAATCACGGTGCGCTGCGACCACTTACGCAGATTCACGAGCTGCGTCAGGTAGTTAGGATGCTTTACGACGGTTCCCACAGCCTGCAACCATCGCGGAGTCCGACGACCTCCTTCGGTCATAATCATCTGCAGCATTGCGATGGCATTAGAGCCCTTACCGTAGCGCACTGGCTCGATATGGGTGTCCTCGTCCGGGAAGAATGACGAAGTGATGGCTACACCGTTAGAGAAGTCATTTTCCGGGTCCACCTTCGTACCCATCGCGCCCAAAATAGCCTCGGAGTTAGTGCGGGTCAGCTTGCCCAAAGACTTCGGCAGCAGCGGCAAGTGCCCATCGGCCTGCTGGCGATGCAGCAAATTCTGGGTGCCCCATGCACCGGCGGCGAGAATGACGCGCTTAGCGCTAAACTGCTGCTTGCCCTTAGCTACCCAACGACCAGTGCGCTCAGTGTCAATAACCCAGGAGCCATCAGCCTGAGGATGCAGACCGGTAACGGTAGTGCGGTCAAAGACCTGCGCACCAAACTTCTCCGCCAAGTAGAGGTAGTTCTTAACCAGGGTGTTCTTAGCATTGTGACGGCAACCAGTCATGCACTCACCACATTCCGTACAAGCAGTACGGTCCGGGCCAATCCCCCCGAAGTAAGGATCGGAAACTGTTTGCCCCGGCGCACCCTGACCACCGGTCTTGGCGCCAAAGAACACACCCACCGGAGTCGAGCGGAAAGTATGGCCCACACCCATATCTTCGGCTACCTCACGCATGACGACGTCGGCAGGCGTGTCGGATGGGTTGGTGACCACCCCGAGCATGCGAGATGCATTGTCATAGTGCGGAGTGAGTTCTGACTCCCAGTCGGTAATGTGCCCCCACTGACGGTGCTGGAAGTACTCGGTGCCCGGCTTATACAGAGTGTTTGCGTAGTTAAGAGAACCACCGCCGACGCCGGCACCAGCGAGAATCATGACATCTTTCAACATGTGCACACGCTGGACACCAAAGAGTCCCAGCTTAGGAGCCCACAGGTACTTGTGAAGCCGCCAGCTGGTCTTGGCAAAGTCTTTATCTTCGAACCGTCGACCAGCTTCGAGAACTGCCACTCGGTAGCCCTTTTCAGTCAACCGCAAAGCAGAAACAGAACCACCGAAACCGGAACCGACGATTACAACATCGAAATCACGTTGTTTACTCATGGGAAAAGCCACCTTCTCTAAGGGCGTAACGCTAATGCGCGGAACTCATGTTCCTAACCCTAAGCGGAGGTGGCTTTTCAGTAAGGTAGTTTTGCGAAAAAACTATCCGATTACTTTAATTAAAAACCCTTTGGACGTACCGACAGCTCAACGCGGTGGAAGGACTTCAGGTTGGTAAAGCCGCACTTGGCCATTGCGCGACGCAGGCCACCGGCGAGATTGCGGTCACCGAACGGCGAAGCGGAAGGGCCAAACAGAGCCTCTTCCAGGCTGACCAATTCCTTCTCATCGTCGACGACCGGCCACACCGCACCGCGCGGGTACTTCGGATGTGCCGCAACAGACGGCCAGGCGTAGCCCTGCCCCGGAGCTTCGTGGACGGTTGCCAGCACACTGGACAGTGCCACAGCATCCGCACCGCAGGCGATTGCCTTGGCGATGTCACCGACGGTATCAATGCCGCCATCGGCAATGATGTGGACGTAACGCCCCTCGGTCTCATCGAGGTAGTCCTTACGAGCAGCTGCAGCATCCGCAATAGCGGTAGCCATTGGCACATCGATACCGAGCGCATCCGGGGACGTCGTAAAGCCCGTACCGACAATCACACCAGCTGCGCCTGAACGCATCAGATGCAGCGCAGTCTGGTAGTCGACAACGCCACCGGCGATAACTGGAACGTCCAGGCTGCCGATGAAGTCCTTGAGGTTTAGCGGTTCACCCTGAGCCGTGACATGCTCTGCGGAAATCAGCGTGCCCTGGATAACCAACAAGTCGATGCCGGCCTTGATAGCCAGCGGAGCCAGCTCACGGGCATGCTGCGGGGAGACACGAACTGCAGTAATCGCGCCGGTTGCGCGAATCTCCTTGATGCGCTCAACCAACAGGTCAGTATCAATTGGAGCAGAGTGCAGTTCCTGCAGCTTGCGGTTCGCTGCCTCGGATTCACGCTTGGTGGCGGCATTCTTTGCCAACTCCACCAGCTCGGCGATCTTGTCCTGCGCATCGGCGTGACGGGCCCAGATACCCTCGGCGTTGAGAACCGCCAAACCGCCCAGGCGAGCAAACTCAGCGACGGATTCCGGGCTGGCGATGGCATCTGTCGGATGCATCATCATCGGGAGTTCGAAATCGTAGGCGTCAATTCGCCAGGAGGTATCGACGTCCTTGGACGACCGGGTACGCCGAGTGGGAACGAGTGCAATATCGTCCAACTCGTAGGTCCGGCGTGCCTCGCGGCCAATACCGATTTCAACGATGTCGCGCATGAGCTTTCCTCACATGCCCTTTCCGTGGAATTTAACTCGACTAAGCCAGTTTAGCGCTGGTAGTAGTTCGGCGCTTCGACAGTCATCTGGATATCGTGCGGGTGCGACTCGCGCAGGCCTGCAGCGGTGATCTGGACGAACTGTGCGTCGTGCAGCTGCTCGACGGTAGCGGAACCGGTGTAGCCCATAGCTGCACGCAGACCACCGACCAGCTGGTGAACGATGGAGTCGATACTGCCGCGGAACGGAACACGACCCTCAATGCCTTCCGGAACCAGCTTCTCTTCGCTCTTGACATCAGCCTGGAAGTAGCGGTCCTTGGAGTAGGAGCGCTTCTCACCGGTCAGGCCGCGGCCCTGCATGGCACCCAGCGAGCCCATGCCACGGTACATCTTGTACTGCTTGCCGTTGACGAAGGTGACCTCACCCGGAGCCTCAGCGGTACCGGCCAGCATCGAACCGAGCATGACGGAGGATGCCCCGGCTGCCAGAGCCTTGGCGATGTCGCCGGAGAACTGCATACCGCCATCGGCGATAATCGGAACGCCAGCCTTCTTAGCTGCGACAGAGGCTTCCATGATGGCGGTGATCTGCGGGGCGCCCACACCTGCGACAACGCGAGTGGTGCAAATCGAGCCTGGGCCGATACCGACCTTGATGGCATCTGCACCCGCGTCAATCATGGCCTGTGCAGCGCCACGGGTAGCCAGGTTGCCGCCGATAATCTGGATGTTCTCGCCGAATTCCTTCTTAACGCGGGAGACCATCTCAAGTACACCTGAGTTGTGGGCGTGAGCGGTATCAACAACGAGCACGTCTACGCCTGCGTCAGCCAATGCGTGCGCGCGCTTCCAGGAGTCCTCGCCGGTACCGATGCCAGCACCGACCAGCAGACGGCCGGAACCATCCTTGGAAGCATTCGGGTACTGATCCTTCTTGACGAAGTCCTTGACGGTAATCAGACCAGTCAGGCGGCCTTCGCCATCGACGATCGGCAGCTTCTCCACCTTGTGAGCGCGCAGCAGGTTCAGCGCCGCATCGCCAGACACACCCTGCTCAGCCACGACCAGCGGCATCGGGGTCATGATTTCGGAAACCTTGCGGTTCAGGTCTGCCTCAAAACGCATGTCGCGGTTGGTGCAGATACCGACCAGCTTGCCGTCCTTGTCGACGACCGGCAGGCCCGAGATGCGGTAACGAGCGCACTTGGCATCTACTTCGGCGATGGTGTCATCCGGGGAACAGGTCACCGGGTCGGACACCATGCCAGCCTCAGAGCGCTTCACAATCTCGACCTGCTGCGCCTGCTCCTCAATGGACAGGTTGCGGTGCAGGATACCCATACCGCCCTGGCGGGCCATAGCAACAGCCATGCGGGCCTCGGTGACGGTGTCCATAGCAGCGGACACAACCGGAATGTTCAGACGCAGCTCACGAGTGAGCTGCGTCGAAGTATCAACGCCGGAGGGGATAACGTCCGAAGCATCCGGCAGCAGCAGGACGTCATCGAATGTAAGGCCGACTAGTGGAATCTTGTTGGGATTGTCTCCGCCGAGGCTAATTCCCGTGGGGTTGGTCATGGACTCCTCCTGCTCCACCCTTGCCGACATCCGGCCAGGGGCGCTATCGCTTCGTGGTTGCCAAACGTTATATACAGGGTAGTCCTTCAGTGATGAAACGCGACAATTAGGCGGAGCGACAGGTACCCGACAAGGGTTAGCCGAAAGCTAGCTGAGGGTTATTCCAAGGTGAACTAAACCCCAACTAAGTGCATCGCCAATCGACAGGATTGCCGTACAGAGCTGTTACGGTAGTGGTTGTGAACCACAACTTTTTCTCATCCATGCCGCGGGATCCGTTCGAAGGAGATCCCAATGACCCGGCAAGCTTTCTCGAGCCGGATGAGCCGTTTGCTCCACTGACAGACCAGGAACGTCGAGAGGTTCTTGAAGATCTGGCCGCAGTTCGCCTATTCCGTACCGCTTTGAGCCCAGAGGGATTACTGGGCGTCTGCATGTTGTGTGAGGACTGCGGTGACGAGCACTTTTATAACTGGGAGGTTTTGGAAAACCACTACCTGATGCTCCTGTCTGGACAGGCATCTCCGGTTCACGAGCCACAATTCGATCCAGACCCCTCCCGTTACGCCCCATGGGACTACTGCGCAGGCTTTGTCGACGGTCTGCGTTCTCGACGACCTGGCCGTTTCTAAAAATTTGGTAAGAGTTTGACGGAATTGTTTGCATAGTATCCCGGCTGGCCTCCTTAGGTTTACCAACCGTTCATTGTTGGCCTCCACACTTGAGCTCACTGCTTCAAGAAAGCTCAATGAAGGAGACATCAATTCCGATGACGTACATCGACCACTTGCCCGGGCCCAATGCGGATTTGTGGGATTGGCAGCTGCACGGCTCGTGCCGCGGGCAGGACTCCGCGACCTTCTTCCACCCGGAAGGCGAGCGCGGACGCGCACGCAGCCTGCGTGAAGCCCGTGCGAAGGCTATCTGCCGTTCTTGCCCTGTTCTTATGCAGTGCCGTAGTCACGCACTCAAGGTTGGTGAGCCATACGGTGTCTGGGGCGGTCTCAGCGAATCTGAACGAAATGAAATCCTTCGAGCTAAGCCGGCTGCACGTGAACGCGAACTTGAACGCGTTCTAGTCACTGCCATGTAGTCCCTCTCCTCTCTCGGACTCCAGCCAGTTCACATAAAAACCAAAATGCTCCCCACCCTCAGATTGAAAGGTGGGGAGCATTTTACGTGCCAAAGGCCCGGGCACTAGCTCACTTGCGATTAGTGAGCGTGATCGTGCTCTGGTTCCTCTTCCGGCTTATCCACAACGGAAGCCTCAGTGGTCAGCAGCATACGCGCCACGGAGGTTGCGTTGACGACTGCGGAGTGAGTGACCTTGACCGGGTCAATGACGCCGGACTCAATCAGGTTCTCGTAAGTGTCAGTAGCAGCGTTGTAGCCGTTGCCGTTCTCCAGCTCACCAATGTGGTAGACAACGACAGCGCCGTCCTTACCAGCATTCTCAGCAATCCAGAAAGCCGGACGGGTCAGAGCCTTGGCAACTGCACGGACACCGACTGCCTCGTCGCCCTCGAACTCGTCAGCGAATGCCTCGAGTTCACGGGAGATCTGCACCAGTACGGAACCGCCACCGGCGATGACGCCTTCCTGAGCTGCCGCACGAGCAGCGTTAATGGCGTCCTCGACACGCAGCTTGCGCTCGTTGACCTCGGTCTCGGTAGCAGCGCCGACCTTAATGACAGCCACGCCGCCAGAGAGCTTCGCCAGACGCTCTTCCAGCTTCTCGCGGTCCCAGTCCGAGTCAGTGCGCTCAATCTCGGCACGAATCTGGTTACGACGCTCTTCCACAGCCTCAGCGGTGCCGGCACCGTCAACCAGAACGGTCTCGTCCTTGGTAATGGTGATACGGCGTGCGTTACCCAGCACCTCAAGTCCAACGTCCTTCAGCTGCATGCCAGTGTCAGCCGTAACGACGGTTGCACCGGTGACAACTGCCAGGTCATCCATGAACGCCTTACGACGGTCACCGAAGTACGGTGCCTTCACTGCGGCAACCTTCAAGGTCTTGCGCATAGCGTTGATGACCAGTGCGGACAGCGCCTCGCCCTCGATATCCTCAGCCATAATCAGAGTCGGCTTGCCGGACTCGGCAATCTTCTCCAGAATCGGCAGGAACTCCGGCAGGGAGGAAATCTTCTCGCGGACCAGCAGCACCTGTGCACCGTCGAGAATTGCCTGCTGAGCCTCGACGTCGGTAATGAAGTACGGCGAGAGGAAGCCCTTGTTGAAGGACACGCCCTCGGTCACGGACAGCTCGGTGGCAATCGACTGCGACTCCTCCACAGAGACGACGCCGTCCTTGCCAACCTTGTCCATGGCACCTGCAACCAGGTCACCGATTTCAGTGTCGCGCGAGGAAACGGTTGCCACCTGTGCGATGGCAGCAGAGCTGCTGACCGGGGTGGCGCGCTGCTTCAGCAGCTCAACCGCCTTGTCGGATGCAGCGTGAATACCACGGTTCAGCGAAATCGGGTTTGCGCCGGCTGCAACGTTGCGCAGCCCCTCGTGGACCAGCGCCTGTGCCAGCAGCGTTGCGGTAGTAGTACCGTCACCGGCAACGTCATTGGTCTTGACCGCAACGGACTTAACCAACTGCGCGCCGAGGTTCTCAAACGGATCCTCAACGTCGATGTCGCGGGCGATGGTCACACCGTCATTGGTGACCAGCGGACCGCCGAAGGCCTTGTCCAGGACAACGTTGCGACCCTTCGGGCCAAGCGTGACCTTGACTGCGTCGGCAAGCGTGTCCACACCGCGCTTGAGGCCTTCGCGAGCCTCTTCGTTAAAAGCAATAAGCTTCGCCATGTGTGGGTACGTCCTCCCTTTAGTTCTCGATAACAGCCAGGATGTCGCGCTGCGACAGCAGCAGGTACTCTTCGCCCTGGTACTTCAGCTCAGTGCCGCCGTACTTGGAGAAGATGACGATGTCACCCTCCTTGACGTCCATAGGAATGCGGTCATCGTCATCGGCCCAACGACCCGGACCAACTGCGATAACGGTAGCCTCCTGTGGCTTCTCCTTAGCGGAGTCCGGGATAACCAGGCCAGAAGCCGTGGTGGTCTCTGCTTCGTTGATCTGGACGAGGACGCGATCCTCCAGCGGCTTGATGTTGACGTTCGCCACGATGAATTCCTCCATACATGCGGTGATGTGATGTTCTTGTGCCGGTTGGTCTGCCGTGCACAGCCGTCGTCGCGGGTGAACAACTGTGTGTCAAACAACCTTCGTTAGCACTCTACCCCTGCAAGTGCTAACACTCAACAATAGTGAGCGCTAATGCTAATTGGTCAGCTTGTCGGGGTTACACGCCATACGACCGAACACAGTAACCGTCATTCCGTGTTCCTTGATGTACTCATCGCTAAAGCACGGGCCACCAGAACCGGTTGTGTAGTTACTGTCTGGCTCCTTCCTTTGCCAGGCACCTTCGTCCCATTGGTAGACCGCCAGTCCACCACTGTTTGCGCGCCCACCCAGCGCCCACCATCCGTCACAGGCGACGATCGTAAAGTTTTCCTCCGTAGTCGGGAACGCCGACGCCTCGCAATCCCCACTAATCGGATAATCGGGCGTAGCCTTACTCATGGTTTCCCTCGTCTTGGTTTTCTCCGGCGACTTCACCTTCACGGTCTCCGTCGCAGTCGCAGTAACAGTGAGCTTTGGCGCTACTTCATCCTTTGCACCTGCACCAAACCATTGCTCACCCCGACCACTCGCAACTAGGTAAAGCACCGCTGCCACAGCGACGATCACCACAAGCAACAGCGCGACGACTGCCCATAACACTCCCCGACCACGACCGCGCTGATGTTCAACTTGCGGTGTTTGCGGTGCTTGCGTTGTTTGCAGTTCACCCTGCGGTGCAAACAGCTCAGTCTGATTATGCGAATTATCGGATGGCTGAAGTTCCCACTCGCTGTAGTCTTTACTCATTTTTGGGCAAGCGCTTTCCTGTAATTGTCCTGCGATCCATGCCAGAGAAACAAGTCAAAGTCAGTTAACGAAATTTAACATGGATCCGAGGGGCAATCACTGCTTATTGCATTACAGGATCTTCCACTGGCATCGATGGGTCGGTCGGGCAGGCGTAGCCAGAGGGCTTGACCCCCGCGGCAATGAGGTAGGCGGCAGCTGCGCCAATCATGACACCGTTGTCGGTGCACAACCTAATCGGTGGCACGTGCAGCGTAATTCCCGCCGAGGTAGCTCGCGCCGCTGCAAGTTCACGCAACCTCGAGTTCGCAGCCACACCACCACCGAGCAGCAGCGTAGTGGCCCCCACATCCTGAGCTGCGCGAACGGCCTTCTTGGTCAATACATCGCAGACCGCCTCCTGGAAGGAAGCACAGACGTCCTCTACGGAGTATTCACGACCTTCCTTCTCTGCCGCCTCGACATAGCGAGCCACGGCGGTTTTCAAGCCGGAGAAGGAGAAGTCATGGCGCGCATCCTGCTGGCGCATCATGGCGCGAGGAAACGCGATGGCCTTGCGATTTCCCTGCTTAGCCAACTTATCGATAATCGGGCCGCCCGGGTAACCCAACCCAAGCAGCCTCGAAACCTTGTCGTATGCCTCTCCGGCTGCGTCGTCAAGCGTCGATCCGAGCTCCTCCATCGGACGACCAACCCCCTGTACGCGCAGCAGCTGCGTGTGCCCGCCGGAAACCAAGAGCGCCACTGCGTTGGACAAATCCGCGCCGTCGAGAGCTCCGACAGCAACGTGGCCACCAAGGTGATTAATGCCGTAGAAAGGCACACCCCAGGCGGCGGCATAAGCCTTCGCGCCTGCCGAACCGACCAGCAGCGCACCAGCGAGACCGGGTCCCACGGTAGCGGCGACGGCATCTGGGATAAAAGTATCGATACCGAGCTTGGCAGCTGCTTGCGCGCGCGCCTCGGAGACTACTGGCTGCAGGGCTTCCAAATGAGCGCGGGAAGCAATCTCCGGGACCACACCACCGAAGCGGGCGTGCTGTTCCATGGAGGATGCGACGACGTCGGCAAGCACTTCCACCTCGGGAATGGCGGGGGTGCTGGTGTCGGTGTCGTCGTAGCGCACACGCATCACTGCAGCGCCAGTCTCATCGCAGGAACTCTCGATTGCCAGCAGGGTCAACTCGGTCATAGCAGTCATGGTACTAGCGCACCACCGGGTCACTTACCAGCGACCGAGTTTAAATTTCGAGGCGACCGAGGTTCCGCACAGCGGCACGCCAGAGAGCGTATTCCTCTGGGTAGTCATCGCGGTAGTGACGCACGGCGCGCATACCGTGCTTAATACGCTCGATTTCCTCGTCGCCGATATCCTTGCCCTCGGCGTCGACAAATACGACCGTTCCGCAAATTGCGGTGGTGGGGTCGGTAAAGAAAGCCGAGTTGCCCGTAGCAGCCTCATTGCGGCCGAGGGACGCGACCGGATTCGGTTCAGCGCCCTCAGCCTTGGCCGTCGGGTTGTAGAGAGCGGCGTAATCGGCGCCGTCTTCCTGAAACGCCACCGAAACACGGTCGGAGGAAACTCCGCCGAGGAATGTAGCAGCGGCCTCCAACTCAAATTCGACGATGCGATGCGTCAGGTCAGGGTTCACCAGAAAACCTTTAATCATGGAAACAGAGGTACCGCACCGCACCCGCTCCCGCATCTCGAGAGCGCTACCCCCACTATGGCCGCGGGATGTTGCGGAGGTTCGACCGTGCCATGTTGATCATCTGACCAACGCCGCCGCCGAAGACGGTGCGAGTAGCGGCCTTGGAGAATCCCATCAGCATGTCCCAGGTGATGTTTGCCGGGATGGACAGGGCATTCGGGTCGGTGATCATATCCACCAGCACCGGACCGTCGTATGCCAGCGCCTCTTGAATCAGGCGAGGCGCATCGGCCGGATCTTCAATTCGGATGGCCTTGATACCCAACGACTCTGCGACTCCGGCGTAGTCCACTGCGTCGTGGTCGGTCTCGTGCTCCGGCAGCCCCTGAACCAGCATTTCCAGCTTGACCATGCCGAGCGAGGAGTTATTGAACACAAACATCTTGATGGGCAGCTGCTCCTGCTTCACGGTGATGAGCTCACCGAGCAGCATTGACAGGCCACCGTCACCGTTGAAGGTAATGACCTGACGGTCCCGGTCAGCAGCCTGCACACCAATGGCCTGCGACAGTGCATTGGCCATGGTGCCGTGACGGAAAGAACCAATCTGCTCTCGCTTGCCATTCGGCGTGACGTAGCGTGCAGCCCAGACATTGCCCATGCCGGTATCCACGGTGAAGACGGCATCGTCATCGGCGTACTTATCAATCAGGTCGGCCACATACTCCGGGTGAATCGGTCGCATGTTCTCAACGTCGTGGGTGTATGCCTCGATGACGTGGCTGAGCAGGCGCTCGTGGTTCCGCAGCTGCTTGTCCAGGAAGGAACGGTCAGTCTTTTCATCCAGGTGCGGCAGGATGGTTTCAATCGTGGCAGCCACATCGCCGACGACTGGGTACTTCACCGTGGTACGACGACCGATGGCACGACCATCGATATCGACCTGGGCGACGTTCTTGGTCGGCAGGAAGTCGTTGTACGGGAAGTCAGTACCGAGCAGAATCAACAGATCAGCATCGTTGGAGGCATCGTGGCAGGCGCCGTAGCCCAGCAGGCCGGACATGCCGACGTCATAGGGGTTGTCGTACTGGATGTACATCTTGCCACCCAGCGCATGTCCCACCGGTGACTTAATCTTCTCCGCAAGCTTGAGCACCTGTTCGCGGGCGTCCTTCACACCTGCGCCACAGAAAAGCGTGACGGTTTTAGCCTCGTTGATTGCGTCGGCAAGCGCGGCGGCCTGGCCGGCGTCAGGGAATACGACTGGGCGACCGCTGCTGATAGTGGAGGTGACGAACTCATCATTTTCCACTTCATGCGTTGTAATGTCGCCCGGCAGAACCAGCACGGAAACACCGTGGCCAGTCATGGTCGACTGGATAGCGTGATGCAAAACGACGCCACCCTGCTCAGCGGAGTTGACCATCTCGCAGTAACCGGAGCACTCGTTGAAGATGAACTCCGGATGGGTCTCCTGGAAGAAGTTCGAGCCAATCTGGCGGGAAGGAATGTGCGATGCCAGCGCCAGCACCTTTGCGCCGTTGCGGTGGGAGTCATACAGGCCCTGAATGAGGTGGGTATTACCCGGGCCACAGGAGGCCGCACACACTGCTAATTCGCCGGTGACCAGGGACTCCGCGCCGGCGGCGAAGGCGGCAGCCTCTTCGTTGCGAACGTGCACCCACTCAATGGAGGACTCGCGCACAGCGTCGACAATGGGGTTCAAACTATCTCCAACGAGTCCGAAGATTCGCTTGACACCCTGCTTCTCTAGGGTTTCTACGAGCTGTTTTGCAAAGGTTTTAGCCATGTGCCTGGTTTAACGCAGATTAGTCAATACGTCAACATCTAGCTGGCCAACTCAGGCCGACACATCGTGTACGCATCCGCCCCAGAGCCCGGATAATAGTTCTTTCGCAGCCCCATATTTTCGAAGCCATAGCGCCGATACATAGCGATTGCGGGTTCGTTATCTGTGCGAACTTCCAAAAACACCGGGCCCGGATCCTCCGCCACAGCTGCCATCAGCGCGTCCATCAGCTGCGTCCCAAAGCCCCGGCGCTGCCACTTCTTCCCCACCCCGATGGTGTGAATCTCGTATTCGGCGGCCCCCGCAGGCCCCAGCTTGGTAATCCCCGCATAGCCGCACAGTTCTTCGTCCTCGTCTACATCTGCAATCAGCCCGACGTAGAAATTGTTCGGCGCGGCCAGCTCTGCCATAAAGGCCGATTCCGGCCAGGGATCGTCGCCGGCAAACAGCTCCGCCTCAATCGCCGCACACGCCTTGGCCGCAGGAGGTCCGAGACGCACTAGCTTGACGACGCTCATCTCATAGCCTTCGGGACAACGGCATCCGGACGGCGCAAGTACAGCGGCACCAGTGGGCCCGGCGCGGAGTCAAAGTCGACCGCTTCAACCATGGCTGTCGGAGTGGGAAAGACTTGTTCGGCAGCAACCTCAAGCCCGGCAATTTGCTCGATGTGGCTGAGACTGCCGCGGGCCTGGCTCGGCGCGAAGTCGGCGGCTTCTGCTGCAAGTTCTTCCTTGAGCAGCTCCATGACGTCGGCTGGCTTGGCCACTGCCGGACCGAAAACCCGCTGGCCATCGCGGTAGGCGGCGAAGTACACCTCGCGGCGGCGGGCATCGGTGACGACCAGTTCATCGCCAACCCCACCCGCAAGCGAATCCAGGCTGCAGATGCCGTAGCAGGGAATTCCCAGAGCGTCGGCGAAGGAGGCTGCGGTGGCCATACCAACGCGCAAGCCCGTAAACGGCCCCGGCCCACAGCCGACAACCACGGCATCTAGCTCGGTTGCCGCCACCCCACTGTCAGTGAGGCACTGCTGAATCAGCGGCACCAGCACCTCGTTGTGCGCACGGGCATCCAGGTGCAGCTTTTCGGCCACGGTTTCACCATCGCGGACAATTCCCGCGGTGACCTGTGGAGTCGATGTGTCAACGGCCAAAATGTTCATACTCAGTAACCTACTTGAACCGACTTGAAGCTACTTGCTCCACGTCCAGGTGACGACGCGGGCATCGTCGTCACGCGAACGATCGATACTCACCTGTAGATAGCGCTCGGAGAGCACCTCGGCGAGCCCCATTCCCCACTCGGCGACCACGACGCTGTCCTCAAGGTCGGTGTCCAAATCGAGCGAGTCCAGCGCATCGAAGGCCTCGCCATCGGAGCCGGGTCCCTCTTCGCCGAAGAGTCGATAGGCGTCGACGTGGATGAGGGTGACGCCGTCGGTTGCCAGCGGACGGTGCTCGCGGGCGATTGTGAACGTCGGCGACGTCACGCGACCGCGCACATTCATGCCGCGGGCGATGCCCTGCGTGAGGGTCGTTTTGCCCGCGCCGAGTGGGCCATCGAGAATCACCAGATCCCCAGCTGCCAACTCCCGGCCAATTTCCTCGCCGAGGTCACGCATGTCCTCAGCGGTTGACGCGAGCCGGCTGCGCACCCACTTTCGCTCGCTACGCCCCTTCGGCGCGGTGAGGATTTCATAGTTAATGGTGCCGGATGCCTCCGCGAGGTCATCGAGACCGGGCTCCCCCAGTGTGGGATCACCGACGATAACCGCAGTGTCGCCGGCCTCGACATCGGTGTCGGGTCCCAGGTCGACGACGAATTGATCCATACACACGCGCCCTACCTGCGGATAGCGTGTGCCATTGATGCTGACCTCGAAATGCCCGGAGGCCGAGCGCATCATGCCGTCGGCATAGCCACAGGGCACGATCCCGACGGTGGTATCGCGGTCAGCTGTCCACGTCTGCCCGTAGGACACCGACTGCCCCGCCGGCAGCTTCTTGACCAAAATGACCGACGCCTCCCACCGCATCGCCGGACGCAATCCATGGGTGGCACCCACAATTGGCTCGCCACCATAAATCGCCAGCCCTGGGCGCACCATGTCGAAGGCCAGGTCCGGACGCGACAACGATGCCGGCGAATTCGCCGCATGGTTAATCAGCTCGTCCAGCCCCGCCTCACGCAGTGCCGCAATCGCAGCACGGAAATTCTGCGCCTGCTTATCGACGCTCTCGTTGCCCGGCTCATCCGCGCACGCAAAGTGCGTGAAAGCACCGGTGATATTCAGAGCACCGGTCTTGTGCAGCTCAACCAGCTGAGCGACCGCATGCTCAAAGTCCCCATTGGCCATAGAGAATCCCGAGCGGCCCAAACCCGTATCGACCATCACCGTCACACGTGGTGTCACCGACAGCGCCCGCCCGGCATTGGCCACGGCCAGCGCATGAACCATCGACGGCAGACCGAGGTCAATATCTGCAGCCACAGCTCGCTGCACCAACGAGGTGGCCGCTGCGTCCCAGATCCAGGCAAGGATGGGGATGGCGTGGCCGTCGTCAAGCGTGGCGCGGAGTTCCTCGCGGAGGGAGAGCGCCTCGTCGATTGTTGCGACACCGAGCTGCGTTGCCCCGCCGGCCAGCGCGGCACGCGCGGTCTGCAGCGCACCCTGCGAGTAGCCGTCCGCCTTGACGACGGCCATGAATTCCGACACCCCTGCGATGGCCTTGACGGTCTTCACATTGTGGGTGATCGCGTCGAGATTAACGGTATGGGTCAGGATGGCTGGTGCCGAGGAAGTCATAGCCGTATTTTGCCACTGCTGCCTTCGTTGGTGAACCATGCGGTGGCATCTCGGATGGATTCAGCGATGTCCTGGGCGCTGCAGGGTGCTGGTCCGAACTCTGTCTGCGCGGCCAAGAATGCGGCGCGAGCGTGAATAATTACTGGTACGTAGAGGGATTCGCCACGCGCTACCCAGGCGCCGAGAAGTCCGGACAGTACATCGCCGGAGCCCGGCGTGGCTGCCCAGGAGCTACCCGCGTCAACCACGACTGTGCGCTGCGTTGTCGGATTGGCAATCACGGTGCGGCGTCCCTTGAGCAGCACTTCACAGGAGAACTGCTCGGCAAGTTCACGGGCATCTGCGATGGCGTTAGTGACCTCGTGCCCGGTAAGGCGCTCAAATTCGCCGGCGTGCGGAGTGAGAACAGTGCGCAGGTTGCGCTCTTGGCCGCGCTCGCGGACGAGCTGTCGGATGTCCTCATGCTTCGACAGCAGCGTCAGTGCGTCAGCGTCGATGACGACTGGTTTGTCGGTGGCCAGAATGTCGCGCAGTTCCTCGGCCGCGCGCTCATCAGTGCCCCGGCCAGGGCCGGCAACCCAGGCGTCGACGCGTACCTCTTTACGATCCACCGAGTCCGACTGCGCAATGACCGTCGACAAGGCCGCGGTGATGCGGTTGCGGGCGGCCGCGTCGCCGACATAGATAACCGCGGGACTGGTCGCATGCACGGCAGCGGTGGCGCACAGCTGACCTGCGCCCGGATACGCTTCGCTTCCGGCAGCGATTCCTGTAACTCCAGTGGAGTACTTGTGGTCAGCTGCACCGGGTTCGAGCGGGGTCATCGCGCCAAGTGGTGCCGGAAAGCTCCCGCCTAGGGCTTCGTAGAACTCCACGGTCGGAGTCTGGTGGTGGACGGCATTGTAGGTACCGTTTTCATAGAGCGTCTGCCCCAGTCCTGGAAGTTCGAGGGAGAAGGCATCGAGCGCAATTTCGTGTAATTCGACGGTGCCACAGGATTCGGACAGCGAGTGCGCGTAGCGCAGACCGCCGAAAGTCACCGTTGTCGTGGCCTCCACGTGAGATGGCAAGTACGGGTTCTGTCTCTCCTCCAAATCAGGGTCTGGATTGATGGTCTGGGCAGGCGGGTCAAAAGTACGCCCAGTATCGGTTTCTACGCCGCTCGGCACATCAACCGCGAGAATGGGAACTTTGCCCAACCGCGCTTCGCGCACCAACCACGCGGCCTCTTCACGCAGCGCGCCGTGACCTCCGAGCCCCACGATGCCGTCGATGATCAGTGCGTAGTCTTCACTAATCGACCACAGAATCTTCGATAAATCCGTCTCCCGGTCACACCCCAACGGCAGCACCCGCCCACCTGCGAGTTCAAAAGCTTTCAGTGCCCGCTCGTGTGGCTTCGAGCCCAGCAAAACCGCATCCACGCCATGCCCATCCGAGGACAAGTTTCGGCCAGCATAGAGTGCATCGCCACCATTGCCTCCCGATCCAACCAACAGCAGCACGCGACCGCGACCAGGCTCCGGAGATGCCTCTGAGAGCATCCGCTCCGCCACCTCCGACACAGCGGCGGCTGCGTGGCGCATGAGTTCGTCGTCACGCGTTTGTGCGTCCAGATAGGGCTGTTCCGCGGCGCGAATTTCGGCAGCTGTGTAGCAGTACGTCATAAACCCAGCCTACGATTAGCCCCTATGGATGACTACTCCCCGAGCACGCGAGTTTTCGGCCCTCTACTGCGCGCCTTTCCCCAGGCATACCTGCGCTCGTTGCGTCATCCCGAATGGATCCCCCACGGCGTGCAGGACGTTCGCGAAATCCTCGACGGCAAAATCACTCCCGACCTGGACAGATACAACGGTCGCATACCAATTGTCCTGGTTCACGGCACCTGGATGAACTCGTTCAACTCCTTCGCCATGTTGGGGCCGTTCCTCGCCCGGAATCGCCCCGTATTCTCACTCGATTACGGCTCCGACCCCGCCACGCTGGTCAGCCGTCTCCGTAGCGTCAAAGCCACCACCGATTTAAGCGATGCGCTCGCCGAAGTCACCGACCTTCTCGACCGCTTCCGAGCCCAACTCTCCCTACCCCGCATCGACCTCATCGGTCATTCCCAGGGCGGTCTACACTGCCGCAGTTACGCCAACGCGAGCATCGATTCGCTTTACGACGACGCCCTCAACCATGGCCTCAACGAAGAAGAAGCCGAGCAGTACGCCTCCGACAACAGCCCCGTGCGGGCAGTGATCTCGCTTGCGGGAAACCATCGCGGCACTACTGCGTGGGGCATGCGCCGAAGGCTCAGTGCCCTTGAGCGATGCGGCCTACCGATGCACAAGCTCGTCGACCGCCTTGTCGGCCGTGCCTGCATTCAACAGCTGCTGGACTCTGACTACATTGCGACTCTGAACCGCGCAGCGCGTGGCATTACCCGACGTGGTCCGCACTACCTGAATATCGGCACCCCTTTTGACACCGTGGTTCGCCCGTGGACCGGCGCCTTTTTGCCCGAACAAGAGGGTCACCACATTACGAACGTCAACAATGCCACTGGCGGTGGCGACTGGTCTGATCACCTCGCACTGCTCTACTCCCCCAATACGCTCGAACGCATTCACGAGTTCTTGGAGGAACTGGATGGCGCTGAAGCTGGTGATGTTCCGCATCATCCGCGACAGCGAGTCCTGCCTTTGTACGGCGCCCTGCCGAGGGGCCTCGGACGGAGGAGGCTCGGACGGAGGGGCCGGATCTAATTCAGCACAGAATTTTAGAACATATTTCCAGAATTCTATTGACAGTTTTTCAAACAGGTGTACGATTTGGGTTGTAGGGAAAATTTGTAAGCGAAAGTTCTTTGTCCGGTGCACAGGGGTTGGCGGGACTGGTTGACACAGCCTCTCCATGCTTCTCTCCACCACAGAACTCAATCTTCAATTCTCCGGCGGACACGTAGTAATCAGGGGGATAACCAATGTCATCGCCGCCCACAGAACTTCCAGCACCAGGTCAAAAGCCCTCATGGGCCAACCAGCAATCCGACGACCCGATTAGCAGCGCGGCCCGTGCCATCAACGCCGCAGACCTTCAACTGATCGATATCTGCGCTCCCGGTGAGGAGGTCGATGTCAATCACCATCTTGCCCGCATAAGCATTCGAACCGGCCTTAGCCGCGGCAAGTGTTCTACGCTGTGCGAAATTGCGCTGATGTTCGAACGCCTACCAAAAGTCCGGGCTCTCATCGAATCCACCTTCTGTTTCTCGTTAGCCCATCTCCGCGCCATCGCCAATGGCGTTGCCGGGCTGTCACCAGATCAGTTCGACACGGTAGAGCCCCATCTTTTGGAAATGCTCACTCCGACGCGACCTCGACAAGCAATGGTTGGTGTCTACACGCTGTCTCGTCTAATCGGCGACTTGGTTTCTGAGTACAACGACTGCGCCCGCAACGACGGCACCCAACGGGTTCCAGAAGGCGAAGCGGTCGCACTCTCCGACACGGGCGATGGCAAGCACAAAAAGGTCACAGCAATCCTTGAAAACGACCGCGCGACCGAGCTCATGGCCAGGATTCAGGGGATTCGCAACACAGCAATCAATCGTGGTGAACAGTGCACGCAGGCGGAAGCGCTACTACAGCTGGCACAGAATTCGACCAATGCCGAGATTGTCATCAATGTCTACCGCGAGGTCGGCGGTGGGCCAGCATGGATTGATGGCGTCGGCTGGTTGAGCGAGGTAGCCACCGAAGAATGGCTTGCCCGCGCAACTCACATCCGTATCTCCGCCGACAGCAAGGTGGATGGTTACCGCCCCACCGAGAGCCAGGTGGCTCGCGTCCGTGGGCGTGACGGTACCTGCCGCTTCCCCGGCTGCGACGTCCCGGCAGCCAAGTGCGACCTGGACCATATTCAGCCGTACAACCACGACAATCCCAAGCAGGGCGGGCCGACTGACACTGAGAATCTGCACTGTCTCTGCCGCCGACACCACAATCTAAAAACGCACGAGGGCTGGGATATCGACAGATACCCCGACGGAACAGAAGTGTGGACTTCCCATAATGGGGACACCGCGACTAGCGTTCCGGTTGGGCCGCTAAAGAACGTCGGCAAGCAAACTTTTCATCAGCGTGTGACACGGAAGATGAAGACGATTCAGAAACGCAACCTCGATTGGATGTTGTCATTTTGCCATGTATCCGATGAGGTCTGGGACCTATCCGAGGAAGAAGCAAAACGCATCGAGTCCCTCACGGATGAAGAACTCGATGCGGAGATTGAGCAGTACCGACGAAAGCAGGACGAACTACTCGACGGTGACTGACTTAGCCAGGTTGCGCGGCTTATCGATGTCCTCGTTACCGCACTGGCGAGCAATCTCAGCTGCCAGGAACTGCATTGGAATCGTAGACAACAGCGGCTGGAGCAGCGTGGAGGTCTCCGGGATCTCAATCAGGTAGTTCGCAAAAGGAACCACCGACTGATCCCCTTCTTCGGCAATCACGATGGTCTTGGCACCTCGGGCTCGAATTTCCTGGATGTTGGAGACAATCTTGGAGTGCAGCACGGCGCGCCCCTTCGGCGATGGCACTACGACGACGACCGGAAGATCATCCTCGATGAGTGCAATTGGGCCATGCTTGAGCTCGCCTGCCGGGAACCCCTCTGCGTGAATGTAGGCAAGCTCCTTGAGCTTCAGCGCACCCTCAAGTGCGACTGGGAAACCAACGTGTCGGCCGAGGAAGAGCATCGTCGGAATAGCACCGATTTCCTTGGCCATGTCGATGAACTCATCGCCCTTAGCGACGACCTTGTCAATCAGTGCCGGGATGGTCTCCAGCTCTTCAAACTCGCGAGTGACCTCATCCGGGTACTTAGTGCCGCGTGCCTGGGCCAGAGCCAATCCGACCAAGTAGTTTGCGGCAACCTGCGCCAGGAACGACTTGGTTGCAGCAACACCGATCTCCGGGCCGGCGTGCGTGTAGAGCACGGCGTCAGACTCACGCGGAATCTGTGCACCGTTGGTGTTACAGACAGCCAGCACGCGGGCGCCCTGGCTCTTTGCGTGTCGCACGGCCTCAAGGGTGTCCGCAGTCTCACCCGACTGCGAAATAGCGACCACCAGCGTCTGGCGGTCCAGCACCGGATCGCGGTAGCGGAACTCGGAAGCGACCTCAATCTCGACCGGGATACGAACCCAGTGCTCAATGGCGTACTTGGCCAACAAACCGGAGTGGTATGCGGTACCACAGGCGACGACGAAGACCTTCTCGATGTCACGCAGATCTTGGTCACTCAGGCGGGACTCGTCGAGAACGATGCGGCCGTCAACGAGGTGACCGGCCAACGTATCGCGGACGGCGGCAGCCTGCTCGTGGATTTCCTTCATCATGAAGGAGTCATAGCCACCCTTTTCGGCTGCGGCGAGATCCCAGTCGATGGTGAATGGTCGACCCTGCTGCTCGTTGCCGGCGAAATCCAGAATGCGGTAGTCATCTGCGGTGATGATGACGACGTTGTCCTGCCCCAGCTCCACGGCCTCGCGGGTGTGCGCGATGAAAGCCGCAACATCGGAGCCGAGGAACATTTCGTTTTCGCCCACCCCGACAATCAGCGGAGTGGAGCGACGAGCAGCGATGATGCGATCCGGGTGGTCTGCATGAGTAAACAGCAGCGTGAAAGCACCCTCGAGGCGGTTGAGCACGGACAGCGCAGAGGCCTCGAAATCACCAGCGGTAGATCCGCCGTCGGAACCGTCCAGGGCACGGGCGAGCATGTGCGCGGCGACCTCGGAGTCGGTTTCGGACTTCAGCTCAATGCCGGCATCCTCCAGCTCCTGACGTAGCGGAGCAAAGTTCTCGATAATGCCGTTGTGGACGATAGCCACCTTGCCGTCATAGGACTGGTGTGGGTGGGCATTCTCATCAATTGGGCGACCGTGGGTAGCCCAGCGGGTGTGCCCAATTCCGGTGGTTCCAGTGATTTTGTCGCGCCCATCCGCATCAAGGGCAGCCTCGAGGTTGGCGAGTTTACCGGCCTTCTTCTCTACAGTGATATGCCCCTGATCGTCGACAATGGCAACCCCCGCGGAGTCATAGCCACGGTATTCCATGCGTCGTAGCGCATCGACAGCAATATCCAGGGCGGGCTGATGGCCCACATATCCAACGATTCCACACATGTCCTACAGAATAACCCGCGAAGCGGAAAATCGTCATAACGAAATAGACATTCTCGCTCATCCTGGCACTTTTTCAGCAAAGGTATGCACCTTATAGTTAAGCTATTCACTGTGGCTGACAACTTGAAGACTCTGACATCTAATCTTTCCAAGCGTGGACCGCACCGCGTCATGGTCGGTGATCTCGCTTTTACTGGCCTGCCGGGAAAGGTCTACACGCCTGCCGAGGGCAATGGCATCCCCGGTATCGCCTTCGCACACGATTGGCGCACACCGATTGAGGAGTACCACGCCACGCTGCGTCACCTAGCTTCGTGGGGCATCGCGGTCGCTGCTCCGGACACCGAAAATGGCATCGTGGCAGATCACCGTGGTCTCGCCAACGATTTGGAGACAGCGCTCCAGATTCTCGCTGGTGTCCGCCTCGGAGAGGGCAAGGTCGTCGTCCACCCGAAGAAACTCGGCGTTGCCGGCCACGGCATGGGCGCTGGCGTAGCCGTCCTCGCCGCCGCTGGTCACGACCTCATCTCCGGCGTTGGCTGCGTCTTCCCCGCAACTACCGCGCCTTCCTCCAGCGCCGCTGCAACTAATGTCTCGGCTCCGGGCCTCGTCCTGGCCCCTGGCGAGGATCAGTGGCTCGATCGCGGTAACCCGGCTCGCCTGGCTGTTCAGTGGAAGGGCGATGTCGTTTACCGCGAAGTAGACAAGGCTGACCAGGGCAGCTTCTCGGAGACAACTCTTCTCCGTCGTCTAGCGGGCTTCTCTTCCTCCAAGGTGAAGTACCAGGAGGTCGCGCGCGCCGCACTCACAGGCTTCCTGCTGGCCACGGTCGGTGACGACAAGAAGTACTCGGATTTCGCAGACCCGACCGCCACTATCAAGGGCACAACTAACCGCGACATGGAGTGGCTCATCAAGGAGCTGCCGGAAAACCCGGAGCACTCGCTGATTCCCGGCAAGTAGTCACTAGGCCACGCTTCAGGACACGCCCCGAATCGACTTCACCGTCGGCGTCCCTTTCCCCGCCCGCCCGAACAACCGCGTAACGGTTCCCTTCGGTCGGGCGGTTTTTTGTTGCTTTTCGACGCCCGCCGCCACCTCCCTCTCCTTAATTTCGCGTGCTTTACGACGCTCCTCCAAACCCTGCAATTCTTTCTGTGCCCTCTGTACCGCCGTATCGAACTCCTGCCTAGTCATTGCAGCAGCGTCGTAATAGGCCTGCCCAATCCGGTCATATTTCGCGGCATGCTTACTCCCCATTACCACTCACCTGCCGTTGGCGAATTGACCGCGCCCACAAGCTCCTGGGCGTTGGGCTGCTCAGGGGGCTCGGGCACAGCTGAAGCAGATTCCTGCACTGATGCTGCCGAATCCTGGGCTGGTGCTGGCTGCGGCTCTGCTTGTGGTTCTGGCTGCGGTTCCGCTCGCTGTTCTGCTTGCGTCTCCTGTGGCAGCTCGATTCCCAAGTGCTTTAGTTTCTCAGCTGGAGGAGGCGGTTCAGGCACATCTTCTGGTTCGGGCTCGGGTTCAGGTTCGGGCTTGGGTTCTGGTTCGGGCTCGGGTTCAGGTTCGGGTTCCGGCACACAGTCCTCCGGCGCAGGAGCTGGTGCTGGTGCTGGCGCTGGCGCAGGCGCCTGTTCGCACACTGGCTCTTCCGTCTCCGTGCACATGTCTAAGTTGAGCAGTGAGGACGCGACACTGCCTGCAACCCCGACAGCTCCCGCAATTCCAGCGATACTGGCCGCCCCGGCAGCGCCAATGGCACCTCCAACGGATATTCCAGCAGCAACGCCTGCCTCTATCCCAATATCAACGTTGGCAACGACCCCAATTCCACCAGCGGTAGCACCGTTGCCACCGGTTACAGTAGCTCCTTCGCCACTCCCAGACTCAGCCACCTCTGCACAGGCCGCCGAGGTAGCACCCGAACTGGCAGGAACAGTAGGAGGCTGCGGCGGGGTGGCGACCACCGCGGCCTCAGTGTCACACGCTGCCTGCTCAAGACACTGCTCGATGCAACTATTACGCGCATCGTAGAGCTGACCAGTGGAGTCGACGAGACTGTTACACACCTGCTGGGCCACTTGTGCGGCTTCGGCGCCGACCTCCGGATCGTCGACAAGCGCTTCGCACTGAGAGAGGATGCCGTCGGTTTGCTCAGCCATATCTTCGGCCTGCTTTTCGCAATCCTCCAGGACCTCGTCGACTTTCTTGCCGCACTCGCCGACGCTCTGCGCGCCATTGGCGGACTGCTCATCCTGATTCGCACAGTCCTGCGCGGCTTTATCACAGCGTTCCTTGGCGGCGTCGGCGGCATCGCCTTTCAAACCGCCCCAATCGAAAGCCATAGCAATAGTTATCGCGGAGGCTATCAACCCCACGGAGTTAGAGAACTTGGATAGGGCGCTGCCCTTCCAGCCGTCAGCGCGTCGCACCTTATCCAAGACTTTGGGCAGATTCTTGCCGATGCCGCCAACCCCGCGCTTGGCTCCAATACGGCTTCCACGGCCAATAACACGCACCAATATCGGAAGAATTCGAGCAACCCATGGCATCAGTCCACTACCTCAATTCCACCGAGGTCGGCGCTCCCGTCGCTGTCACAGCCTGCAAAGACACGCCACTGTTCCCGCACTGCCGGAGCATGATTGCCAAGTCCCGCGTACATCGATTGCCCGTGCTCACGCAGCCGCGCTGCCGCCTGCTGCAGACGACGCCCCTGGGCGGCAAAACCCTGGCCACAGTCTGCCGCGGAAATATCGGGAGCGCTTCCCCACCGCTCATGGCCTTCACGGCCGCGCTGCTCGATCTCTCGGGCAGCCGATGTCACTGCATCTTCCGAAAAGTGCAGCAAGCCTCCGCCACTGCCTCCAGTAAAACGTGCGGACACGAAAAATCCCCTTCCCCGCGAAAAACAGTTCTTATTACTGTTAGGCGCGAAAAAAGGGGATTCGGTTCCGTTGAGGTACTAGCACGGGTGCCCCCGGGGCTAACGAGCGCGGTAGATGCGCTTACACCCCTCAACACCGGTGAAGCTGAATGGGCCGGTGCCAATCAGGGCGTCGTCTCCCAGGTTGGAGTACTCACCCGGATCTTCATGCGTCACCTGAGCGTGGCGGTAGTAGGTCGGATCATCGAGCTTTACGCGTTCATCCAGTTCACGAGCATTATCTTCGGCGCGCAGCTGGGACTCGTAGCCCTCGACCACATTGCCGGTGAGGAACTCAGCAACCGAGCCGGAACCATAGGAGACAACAGCGACCTTCTTACCAGCCAGGTCCTTCTCGGTGTCCAGCAGCGAGAGCAGGCCGAAGTAGGCCGATGCTGTGTAGGAGTTACCGATGATGCGGTTGTACTCAGTGGTTGGGCCGAGCTGGCGGGCCTCGTCCTCTGCGGTGAGCTCCACACCGTTATTGGCCGAAAGCTGCCGGTGCGCCTTGTAGGCCATCTTGGTAAACGGCTGGTGGTAGCTGAAGTAGTCAATCTCGCTGAAGTCCACACCGCCGCGGGCACGGTAGTCCTCGTAAGCACCCTGAACAGCGTCGATGTAAGCACTAATAGAGAGCTTGCCCTCCACCAACGCCTGGCTGCGGTGGTTCGGACGCCAGAAGTCCATAACTTCGCGGGTGAAGACGCCCGAAGCGGCATCGATAGCCAGGATGCGCGGATTAGCGGTCACCAGCATGGCTACAGCACCTGCGCCCTGGGTCGGCTCCGCAGCGGAGTCCAGGTCATAGCGGGCAATGTCGGAGGCGACAACGATGACCTTCTCCTCCGGATTGCGGGCCACCAGAGCGCACGCGAACTGCAGCGCCGCGGTACCGGAGTAGCAAGCCTGCTTCAGCTCGACAGATCGCGCGTGCGGGTCAAGACCGACCAACTCATGCACATAGACAGCAGCGGCCTTCGACTGGTCGATACCGGTCTCAGTGGCGAACATGATGGTGCGCACGCCGTCGATACCGTGGCGGTCGACGATCTTCTTCACCGCGGTCGCGGCCATCGTCACCGGATCTTCATCAGAGGCAACCACGCTGGAGCGTTCCTGCCCCAGGCCCTTGTGGTACTTTGCCGGTTCCGCTCCGAGTCGGGGCGCAATATCGGCGAGGTCAATGCAGTACGAACCCGTCGCAAAGGCGATGTCATCAATACCGATCGGGGTCACATTGCTTGTTGTCATCAAAACCGTGCCTTCACTACCTCTACAGATTTTTAAGAAATAACGGGCAACGAAACATCCCCCATGTCATCAGAACGGCCATCAGAGCAGTCATCAGACCACGGGATATTTTGCCCACAAAATGTTAATTGCCTACTACAGAAATCTAGCGCGTTTACCTGAGATTTGTCTTAGGTTTTGCGAATTGTCGCAAACGACTATTCACAAACCACTACTTCGCACGCTCGATAGAAACGTGCGCCTCCATCAGCTCACCCGGGTTCGTCTGTGCCGCGAGCAGGGAAAGCTCACCACACCAGACGATTGCCGCGCAGCACGCTGCTAGACGACGGGCATTCTCGCCCGGCTCACGGTCCTCCTTGCAGCCCAGCGCCGTGAGATTCTTCTCCACGAAGTCCAAGCCCTTGCCGTTGCCCACGGAACCGACGATCAAATGTGGCAGGGTGCAGCTAAAGCGCACGGAGCCGTCGTCAAGCGCCTCTACCTGCGTCAGCCCCTGCGAGCCTTCGACGATATTCGCAGCGTCCTGACCGGTAGCGAGGTAAAAGCCCAGCAGCATATTGGCGTAGTGCGCATTACCGCTGCGCAGCGAACCGGCCATGATGGAGCCGACGAGGTTCTTGCGTTCGTTGAGCTCAGCCAGGCGCTTGGCAGTTGTGCGCAGACGCTCGCGGACAACCGGCTCCGGAATGACGGCCTCGGCGATCACGTACTTACCGCGGCCCAGAATGCCATTGACTGCGGAAGTCTTCTTATCGGTACAGAAGTTGCCCGAGATCGAGCCATAGCCCAACTCTGGCATCTGTTCCATCAGGTAGGACATCAAACGCTCAGACGCCAGCGTGGCCATGTTGTGGCCCGAGGCGTCACCGGAGAAGAAGTCAAAGCGGACAAAGAGAAGACGCGATGCGATCTGGAAGTGAATATCTACCAGCTTGGCAAAACGCGAGGAGGACTCCACGACCTTCTTCAGCTCGTCATAACGAGACAGGATGTTGTCGCGCGCAATGACGGCATCAGCTGCCGAGTCGAGAGTGAAAATCACCGATCGGGTCATCTTCTCACCGACGAAAGTGCAGGTAATGCCACCTTCGATCATGCGGGAGACCTTCGCACCGCGACCACACGACGGCCACAGCGGGGTCTCGTAAGTCGCCAGCGGAATCTTCACCTCGTCATTCATGACGTTGCCACTAATGCGCACCGGACCAATCCAGCTCAGCGGTACGTGTGCATATTCCAGGTCGTGCGAGCTCTTTTCAGCCATTGTCCTAAGCGACCCTTTCTAGCTGCATGCAGCTTCGGTTCCCAGCTTCTGTAAATTTCAGCTGTCTTAAATTCTACGGTCAAAAAACTGTGGTCAAAGTTGAGCGGCCAGCTTCAGCGGCAACGGCTGGATGCCAGCGGCTTGCCAGCGCGCGGTGATGTCCGCGGCAGTCTCCTCGGCATCGGCATCTTTTGAGACTCCCACCAGCGCGATTCCACAGTCACCACCACCGGAGCCACTGCTCTTGCCCGCAGACCCCGCGCCATCGGCGATGTCGGCGAGCGCTTTCAGTTTCTCCGTCTCGATGCACACAGCACGCTCACGCTCATAGTCCTGCAGCAGCGTCCGATTCTCACGCAGGCAGGCAAACGCCGCGGTGTGGTCGCCGTCGGCAAGCGCCTGCCAGAGTCTTTCGCTTATCGACGAGACCCCGCGCACAAAATCACGGTCTGCGCCACCGGCCTTCTTCAACTGCGAGTCCGTCTTCACCGGACTGCCCGTCCAGCCGACCAACAGTTGTAGCCCACCGAGGTCGGTGCGGGCGTCAATGCGAAGATTCGGCCACGGTGCCGCCACGGCAGCGACAGGATCAGCCGCCACGAGCTCTGCGAGCGCCGTCGGATTCGGCCGGCGATAGAGCACCACCCCGCCGTGCGCGGAGCACGCGATATCGCCGCCGGAACCAGCTGCACCAGCCAGAAGCGTGGCCACCATCGCAATCTTGTACACGTCCAGTGAATCCAGCTCCAGACCCAGGTGCGTCCCCAGCGCACGAGTTACAGCCACAGCGACAGCCCCGGAGGATCCCAGGCCATACTTCGCACCACTGTCGGCGTCATCGAGGTCTGATTCAATGACGATATTTATGGGGCGCTCTGGGGTGTTTTCCAACTCGCCCGCAGCAATGCGATAGACCAGGGAAATCGTATGGGTAGCGATGTCATCTGGTGCATCGATATCAATGACACGCCCCCGCGGGCCGTAATAGCTGGAGTACACGCGAGAGACCGGCTGCGATGGTTCGGCATCGCGGCACCGAACTGTCACATAGCGGTCGACACCTGCGATGACGGCCAGCCCCTCGACATCCATCACCGCATACTCACCAGTGAGGTACAGCTTGCCGCAGCCACGACCGATGGACTCGCCTTCGATAGGTCCGCCTTTAGCGTTGCTCAACTACTCCCCCAGCTACACCAGGTATGCGCCAGGGCCGGAGCCGGAAACCAGCACGTCAATATCCTCGAACTCTGCGCGGAAACGATCCGCGATGGTCTCGGCATCGCCGCTGCGGCACAGCACCTTCACGTTCGGCCCGGCATCCATGGTGGCGTAGCACTCGGTGCCCTCGTCACGCAGCGTAGCGACGAGATCGAGAGCCGCCACCGAATCCGGATTCCAGTACCGCACCGGAGGAAGAGCCCCCAGCATAGTGGCGTGCATGCGCATGGCATTGGCCTCGGCAAGCTCGCCGACCGCAGTGAAGTCCGCAGCGGCAATGGCGGCCTTCATGTCCTCGATATCACGAGGCACCTGCTCCACCCAGGCCGGGAAGAACGGTGATGTCTCGACCGTGCGACGCATGGCGGCACGGCTGTCAATCTTCTTGCGCCCCGGGGCCAAAACCGCCACGACCAGGGAGAGATCCAGGCCGGAATCCGGCAGAGCCACTGCGTGGCTGGAAGCATCGTCATCGCCGGGCAGCCACTCAACGAGGCCGCCGAAAATAGAGCGACAGGCCGAGCCCGAACCGCGACGGGCCAGAGCCGAGAGCTTTTCCGGAGTGTAGTCCAGGCCGTAGGCCTTCGCCGCGGCCAGCGCGAGAGCGCCAAAACCCGACGCGGACGAAGCCAGACCCGCACCCGTCGGAATCTCGTTGGTGCTGGTCACCTCTGCGAAGCTCGTGCTGCCCGCACGCTCGCGGACCAAATCCAAAAACTTCTGGACACGGGAGAGGTCCTTGCCCACCATCTCCTGGCCGTTCAGAGTGCCCGAGTCGGCGGTGACGCTGGGATCGTCGATAAGCGACACCGTGGTCGTCGTCGGAGCGATGCCCAGAGTAAGGGACAGCGAACCTGTGGCCGGTAGCTGCACGGCCTCATCGCGCTTGCCCCAGTATTTAATCAGGGCGATGTTGGGATGAGCGACGGCGGTAGCGGTCGTGGTCACGAGGGATTTACCTCCACAGTCCAAGTAGCAACGGCATTGGCTCCCATCATGGCATGGCTAATCAGTTCCGCGTGATCGGCGGACTCTGCCAGCGCCATCACACAGCCACCGCAACCGGCACCAGTGAGCTTTGCCCCGTGGGCACCTGCCAGTCGGGCGGCAGTGACGAGATCGGTAATGGACTCATGCCCAACACCTAGTTCCTCTAGCGCTTCCTGCGCCGAGTCCATGCGATGTCCCAGACGGGCAAAATCGCCCTTGGCCAGGTTGTGCACCGCGCCATCGGCCAGCTGCCCCAAGTGGTCCAACAACTCTTGGCCGTGGACTCGGTGGGAATCGACGAAACCACGCACACGGGCAACGGCCAGCGACGTCGAACCACGCACACCGGTATCCCCCAGCACCAGCCACATCTTCTTGGCCACCTTCAGCGGATGGAACTCACCCTGCTTGAAGTAAACCGGACGCGACGCACGGGCAACCGTGGCATCCAGGCCAGAGGGGTTACCGTGCGCCAGACGCTCAGCTTCCTGCACCAGGTCAAAGCGCTGACGCTCGGTCAGAGTGCCATCGGCGAGGTCACGCACTGCGTCGATAAGCGCATGTGCCACTGCGGCAGAACCACCCAGCCCTGCAGCGGGTGGGATACCGGAGCGGAGACGAACCAGCAGGTCGCGTTCGGGAATACCGAAGGTGCGCAGGCCAGCGCGGAGTGCAGCGGCGATGGAGGCAAAGCGCTCCGGCAGCTCGTCGATGTCGATGACCTCGCCGTCCATGGAAAACAGGACGGGAGAATCCTCCACGCGGTCAATCCACGCCATCGTGCGCAGCGACGTCACCGGCAGCGCAATAGCCGGCTTGCCGTAGACGACAGAGTGCTCACCCAACAAAATCGACTTGGCATGGCCTTCACCGAATGCGGCACCCTGTTCATTGGCCAGGGCATAGAACTCCCCGGTCTCCAATTCCTCGGACTTGTCGAGGCCGAAGTCGTCGACGCTGGCGTTTTCTACGCTGGTCACGAAGCTACACATCCTTTTCCGAAACCGACTGCGCGGCAGCCTGCGCCTCCGCTGGGCCATGGATACCCGGCACACCCGCAATGTCGAAACCGTACTTGGAGAACTTCTCCGCCCCGACACCCCAGACGTGGTTAAACCACTCCGTCATCGGTTCGTTCGCACGACGTTCTGCGAGCTCC
This sequence comes from Corynebacterium sp. 212_CJEI, assembly GCF_001055915.1. Taxonomy (NCBI): domain Bacteria; kingdom Bacillati; phylum Actinomycetota; class Actinomycetes; order Mycobacteriales; family Corynebacteriaceae; genus Corynebacterium; species Corynebacterium sp. 212_CJEI. Next base: position 101,278 of record NZ_JVPT01000062.1, read on the forward strand.
TGCGGGGTCACGTACACCACTTCATCGACCTCATCGGGGTTGATATCCACCGACTTCGGATCGACGATGCCGGCGTACACGTGGTTGTACTCGTGCTCCGCCAATCCCGAACGATCATCGATGACCTGGTAGATAACAATGCCGATTTCCTCCAACTGAGAGACATCCGCACCGAGCTCTTCCTTCGCACGACGCTCAACGGCATCGGCCACCGGCTCCCCCGGCAGTGGGTGCGAGCAGGTCGCATTCGTCAGTAGCAGTGGTGAGTGATACTTCGACTCCGCACGGCGCTGCAGCAGCATGCGTCCCTGCTCATCGAAGAGGAAAAGAGAAAAAGCACGGTGCAAAATTCCCGGTGGAACGTGTGCTTCAAGCTTGCCGACGGTACCGAGAACCCGACCGTCACGATCGACCACCTCTACCTGGATGTCGGCTTCACCCGGGGCAAAGCGGGCTTTAATGTCCTCTGGCGCGTCATTCATTTCCACACTCCTGACTCTAGACTGCGGCCACAACCGCAGCTAACTCCCCGGCAATCTTGCGGGCCGATTCCGCATCGGCGGCCTCCACCATGACGCGGAAGAGCTCCTCGGTGCCGGACGGGCGCAACAGCACGCGACCGGTGGAACCCAGCTTCTCCTCGGCTGCATCGATGGCGGCCTTGACCTCATCAGACTCCAGAATTGCGGCCTTGTTGGACACCGGCACGTTGATAAGAGTCTGCGGCAGCACCTTCATTACGGAGGCCAGCTCAGCCAGAGACTTACCGGTGCGTGCCATCCGCGCCATGAGGTACAGACCCGTGAGGGTGCCGTCACCAGTGGTCGCATGATCCGGAATGACCACGTGTCCCGACTGCTCACCGCCGAGCGAGTAACCGCCAGCGTTCAAATCAGCCAGCACATAGCGGTCGCCGACCTTGGTGGTACGCAGGGCGATATCGTTTTCCTCCATCGCCAGCTTGAGGCCGAGGTTACTCATCACAGTGGCCACCAGCGTGTTGTGGTGCAGTAGCCCCTCTTCCTTCATGGCGACGGCCAGGATGGCCATGATTTGGTCACCATCGACGATGTTGCCCTGCGAGTCCACAGCCAGGCAGCGGTCGGCATCGCCATCGTGAGCCAGCCCCAGATCCGCGCCGTGCTCCAGCACTGCCGCGCGCAAAACCTCAATGTGGGTGGAACCGCAGTTGTCGTTGATGTTGTAGGAGTTCGGCTTGTCATGAATAGCGACGACGTCGGCACCGGCGGCCGCGTACGCCATGGGGGCGGCCTGCGAAGCAGCACCATTTGCACAATCCACCACGACACGAATGCCGTCGAGCTTGGTGCTGACCGCACGGGAGAGGTGGAACAGGTAGCGGTCGAGCCCGTCTGGGGCCTCCTCGATGACACGCCCCACTCCGGTGCCCGTGGGTCCGGTCTCCGGCAAGTTGTGGAGAGCGTGTTCGATTTCCTTCTCCACCGCGTCGTCAAGCTTGGTGCCGCCCGCGGCGAAGAACTTGATGCCGTTGTCCGGCATGGGGTTGTGAGAAGCCGAAATCATCACACCCATGTCGGCACCGTAGTCGTCGGTGAGGAAAGCGACAGCCGGAGTGGGCAGCACGCCGACACGCAAAACGTCGACGCCCTGGGAAGCCATGCCGGCAGACAGCGCTGCGGCGAGCATCTCACCGGAGACACGCGGATCGCGGCCAACAATGGCCAGGGGACGACGCCCCGACGGATTCGTGCCGCTAGTCAGCACAGTGGCCGCAGCAGCGCCCAGCCGCATTGCCAGCGGTGCGGTCAGAGTCTTATTCGCCAAACCGCGGACGCCATCAGTTCCGAAAAGACGTGCCATTGTTGCTAGACCACTCCTTGGGGGTTTTATGAGTTTTGGTATCGCGGACTATTGCATTGTCAATGCTGTATTACTTTAGCCGGTCGCGCAGGCGAATCCAGACTAGCCACAGGACACAATTGGCTGCGGGTCATAAACCGTAGTCTGAGTTTCACGCGATATTTCCGCGCCCGAGAGGTCCCGAATGACGCGTGTATCGGAAGTGGTGAAGCCCTGCGCACCCGACGACGGCTGGCAAGAGCTGCCACTGACCTGCATACGCTGTGGTTGCGTGTATGCCCAACGTCCACCATTGATGGACTCAACGTTGACCTTCTTCACACCCTTGATGCGCACAGTGACGTCGGAGCCAGTAGTAACGGCCTCGATGAGAATCGGAGTGTCGGAACTGTTCTTAAACGCTAGGTCGATTGCGCCCTCGTACACCGTCGCCTCACGGCCGGCCGGGTAACGCGAAATGTAGTAACTGTGCGGAGTGTGCGCGACATCCTCCATGCCCGCAAAGTACGAAGCATTGTACAAAGTGGTAGCGAACTGGCTAATGCCACCGCCGACAGCCTTATCCGCATGGCCGTTGAGGATGATGCCCGACTCGACAAAACCCTGCGCAGTACCGCGCGGACCCGTGTAGCCGTTCAGGCTGAATGTATCGCCCGGCGCCACGAATGCGCCGTTGACCATCTGCGACACCAGGGCAATGTTTGTTCCCGATGCCGAGCTGAAGCCACCGGTGGTGAACTCACCAATGACATCATCGAAGGTGGCACTTTCCGCTTGTTCGGTGGTGTAGGTGGCGGGCTTGTCCTCGTAGACCGCATCGAACTCGCGCTTATCCGTCGAAGTCACACGCTCGGCGAAGTCCTTCATAGTTTCATCCCACTTCACGGCTACGCCATCAACCGAGGGGACCACTTCACGCGAACCACCGCTGAAGCGTATCGACGCATTGCGCTTATCAACCTCGGAAGCAGCCAGCCCCTCCTCGAGGATCTCGCGTGCGCGGTCGACATTAATATCGGCGGCCAATCCACCGTCGCGCGGCACAAAGCTGATGATTTCAGCCATGCGCTCCGGAGGAATTACACCATCTTTGCCATCACGGCCCTTGGCAACAATGGGGCCCGACACCGCATCGGTGGCCTCTCCCTCAGCTGCCTCACGGACCTGATCCTCACCGATAGCCGGGTCGTGCGCGGTGGTCTCTACATCGATACCCTCCGGCGACAACCACTTGGCGGCCAAATCCCCGCTGACCGCATTGCGGTCGACATCTTGGCCGATGACCGGTGGAGTTGTTTCCACGCGGCCGTCGACAAGCTTGACCTCACCATCGACGGGAGCAATAGTCAGTTCGCCGACGAGACGGTCGACCTGCGGCTCGAACTTAGAGCTATCGATATCGCTGACCAAATCCAGCTCACGGGTAGTAAAGAAACTGCGCACCCAGGTAACTGGGTTCGCCGTCTGCTTACCCGCCTGCGCGACCGTCTTCTCCCAGTCGATGCTCAGCCCCGCCTCCTCGGGCAGAACCTCCGCCGTGCGTTCGCCGGCACGAAACGCCACTGGATGAGTGGAAAGATCACCGAGCTGCTCTTCGAGCTTCGCCTCAGCGTGATTCGCGCTCAGCGTGCTGATGTCAATACCCGCAACGGTAGACCCGCGCGGGACATGGTCCTTGTTCAGCACGTAATCGACAGCGTAAAACACACCGAAGAGCGCGAAGATACCGAGGACGATGCCGAGGAAAATCTTTAATCCACGGTGACTGGAGGAAGACTTTTGTTTGGCCACAGCCACTTACTTTACCGTGGAAACACTACTAACTAGATTTTTATTAGATTCCGCAGGTGTCCGGAATGCGTTTCTTGTTCTTCGCATACTGCTGGAAAGCATCGACCACGGCATTGGCATAGACCTCGGCGCCATCCGGGGTCGGGTGGATAAGGTCCGCGCGCAGCTTGGACAAATCATCACGCACACCATGACACCAGTCAGACACATAGACATTGTCGCGCTTCTTTGCCGCGTCGAGGACTTCCCTCTCCGACTGCGGCATCCACACACGATCACCGTACGGGTTGATGAGGACAATGATGCGGTCTTCACCCAGCGAATCGAGGATCTCATCCAACAGGTGTTCGTCCGATGCCGCAGCCGACTGATTGATACCAAGACCCAGCACGACGAATGGATCGAGCGTACCCGCCGCCTTCATACTCGCGATGATCTCCGGGGCGGCCGGATAACCACGGGAAACAGCCGCATCGATATAGATACCGGGCAGCTTCTCTTCCAACGCGGACGCCGAGGCGAGCATCACAGAGTCGCCGATAGCGGTGATCTGGTCACCACGCGGCATAACGCGCTTGGCCAACTCGGCTTCCTCCGCCTTCTGAGCCTGCGCACGGCGCTCAGCTGCCTCCTGTAGCTGTGCCTCCAAACGCGTCATCTTCGGCGCCGTAGCCATTCCCACAACTGCACCAACCACGACGACCAGCGCCAGCCCTGCTGCAACGCGCGGCTTCCAGGAACCGGCAAACTGCGTGCCCGAAAACTGCGCCATCCAACGGCGGTAACCCATCCGGCGAATTGGCGATTCCACATTCTTGTATGACCAGTTCGCCAAAAGCAGCGATAGCGCAATACCTGCGCAGGCAGCGAGGTTCTCATACTGCATGGCCTCACTGCGCTCCAACAGTTCGCGGATGAGCACGATGACCGGCCAGTGCCACAGGTACAGCGAGAAAGAAATCTTTCCCAGCCAGCACAGTGGCTTGAACTCAAAAATCTGACGCACGGGTGAGACACCGCGAACGACAAGATAGAGAATCGCCGCCGACAGCAACGAGGCGAACACCAACCCACCGCGGTAAGTCGCCGACGCGGTATCCGACATCATCAGCAAAACCAACGAAAGGAAGATCAGCGGCAGCGAGGCCACTACGAAAGCCTGGGCGGAACTGCCAAAGAAGTCCCGCAGCAGGGGTTCTGTGCGTGGCCAGGAGTCCGCTTCCGCGCGTGACGACGTCGACGTCAACCACAATGCGAGGGCCGCGCCAAACAGGAGTCCAAAGGCGTGAGTATCGGTGCCGTAGTAGACCCGCGTGGGGTCGACCTTCGGATCATAGAGCGAGACCATCCACACGAAAGAGGCAACCGCCCCAATGCCCGCCACTGCTGCCAGCTTGCGAGATGCCAGCTTCAAGGCGAGAAGAGCCACAAAGATCAATGGCCAGAGCAAGTAGAACTGCTCCTCCACCGACAGTGACCAGTAGTGCGCTAACAGCTGCACTCCGGAATCCGCGAAATAGGACTGAGAGCCCGCAATCTGCGTCCAGTTATTGACGAAAAAGACCGTGCCGAGAAACTGCGTCGACAAGCCAACAGCGGGATCCCCGCCGACCAGACCTGCGACGGCGATGGAAATAAACAACACGAACATCGCAGCCGGGGCGATGCGGCGCAGCCGACGAAGCCAGAAGTCCTTTAGATCGATGCGCCCAGTGACCGCGCGTTCGCGCACCAGAAGCGAGGTGATAAGAAATCCGGAGAGCACGAAGAAGATATCCACACCGATGTAGCCACCGGGCAGCACATTATCGAAGTAGTGGTAGATCACCACTGTGGCAACAGCCAGACCGCGCAGCCCATCAATGCCTGGTACGCGTCGAATGCGGAAGGGATGCTTCGCCACCGACGACGAGCTAGAGGAGCTCTTCGCGTCGGAGGTCTTGGTGGCTGTGGTGCTCACCGCCATACGGTTTCCTTCTTCCCATCGCACTGCAATCGCACTTTCATCGCACTGCAATCGCACCGCGATAAACGATTCTCGTGGCAGTTTTTAACGGATAAAAGTCTAACGTACGGGGCTTGTCTCAAAAATGCAGCCATGCCTGGTAACGGCGGACTTTAACCCAAAAAAGCACCTCGGCTTGCGTGTAATACGCAAACTGAGGTGCTTTTCGAAGCAGTAAAGCTTAACGCTTGGAGTACTGCGGTGCGCGACGGGCCTTGTGCAGACCAGCCTTCTTGCGCTCGACAGCACGAGCGTCGCGGGTGAGGAAGCCAGCCTTCTTGAGAACGCTGCGCTCCTCCGGGTTGAACTCGTTCAGGGCACGAGCGATAGCCAGGCGCAGAGCACCGGCCTGACCGGACGGGCCACCACCGTTGATGTTGGCCTTGATGTCGAACTGGCTCTCGCGCTCGACCAGGACCAGCGGATCCTTGATCTCCTGCTGGTGCAGCTTGTTCGGGAAGTAATCCTCGAGCTCGCGGCCGTTGCAGACAATCTTGCCGGAACCAGCGGTCAGAACGACGCGGGCGACAGCGCGCTTACGACGACCGACAGTCTGAATCGGGCGATCCAGGGTCAGCGGTGCAGCCGGAGCAGCCTCAGCCTCGGTCTCGGTAGCAACTGCGTCGCCGATGGAAGAGGTGAACTCTTCAGTGGCAGCAGCAGCGGCAGCCTGAACATCATCGTAGGAAGCCTCGGTGGCCTCTACGTTCTGGTTCTCATTGACGTCCTGTGGGTTGGTCACTGTGCCACCGCCTTGATCTCGTAGTTTTCAGGCTTCTGACCGGCGAACGGGTGCTCGGAACCGGCGAAGACGTGCAGCTTCTTGATGGACGCACTCGAAAGCTTGTTGTGCGGCATCATGCCCTCAATAGCCTCAGCGATAACACGCTCCGGGTGAACCTCGAGGGAACGACCCAGGGTCATCGACTTCAGGCCGCCCGGGAAGCCCGAGTGGCGGTAGCGCATCTCACGTTCCCGCTTGTTCGAGGAGACGTGTACCTTATCGGCGTTGATGATGATGACGTGGTCACCGCAGTCGACGTTAGGGGCGAAGTAAGCCTTGCCCTTACCGCGCAGCAAGTCTGCGGCGTGAGTAGCCAGACGGCCGAGAACAACGTCGGTAGCGTCGATGACGTACCACTTGCGCTCGATGTCACCGTCCTTCGGATGGAAAGTAGACAACATGACTCCTTTTAGGGTCCGTGTAGATTTGCCAGCCACCGTGCACACTGTTGTTATTCCCCGGCGGCCGGTGGAGACCCGAGGCAACATTCACGTGTGCGCACACAGTTTGACTACTCTACCTTGAGATGGCACTAGAACAAAAAATGCCAAAGCCAGTCTCAGCCGCAAACTGCTGAGACTGGCCTTTCCCCCCCCTGGAGTGCTGCTAGCAAGAATACTTCAAAGGCAGATACCTAACTGAAGATCTCAATTGAGCAATGTCCTCCCCTCCCCCGGTTACATAGCTCAATCAAAAGTGCCTCAAGCAGGAACCAAGCTATCCCCAGCTAGCTGCCGCGCGGCGGTTAATATCCGCCATTCGCTGGCTACCTGCGCTGACCGTATCCGCGATAGTCGTGAGAATCATATTGAGCTCCTCCGCTGCTGTGTCCCATTCACGCTGAGCCTCCTGGTAAGAATCCGAAGAGTCACCCTCCCACGTAGAGACCATCGGCGCGATGCGCTTCTTCAAATCTCCGAGCAGCCCGTTGATGGTGCCAGAAGTGGACCGAATGTCATCGGCAGCACCGTCGATGCCGCCAAAACTGTACCTAATTGGTTGCATTAAGAACCCTTTCCCCAAAAGGTGATGTGTGTTGTGTGATTCAGTGTTGTGGTTGTGCGATTCGATAAAACGTTTAGAGGTTCAGCAACGACGCACCCGCTGCTGCCACCTGCTTGAACGACGACGCCCCCTCGTCCTCGCCCGCATCGAAGCTGCTGGAATTTGCGCGGATGTTATCCGCGATATCCGTCAGCGCATTGGATAGACGCATAGCTGCGTCATCCCAACGAAGCATCAGATCATCGAAGCTGTCTTTAGCCTGGCCCTTCCATTCCCCCGCCAGACCGTCCACGACGCCTCGAATGCGACCCAGCTCGCCCTGTACTTCCGAGTTGACGCCATCGACGTCCCCCGCGGTAGTGGTCATTTGATCTGATTCGGCTGCAAATAGGTTTGCCACTGTTTCCCCCTTATTCGTGTTGAGTGACTGATTAACGACGGCATTTTTACCTCCCCGCGCGAGCCAGCCAGCTTCCCGCGTTAAAAACCCGTCATATTGTTTGGCGCGAAAAACCCCGATTCGGTTCCATTTTGGTTTTCCAACCTTTACCCCTGCCTACCCCCGCCCATCCCCCAGTCACTTTCTCTACGCCCCTCGCGTATTACGGCACCGGCCGAGCGCTTACTACTGCCTGGTCGCATACGGGTCGTACCGGCGCAATAGTCCTTCCTCTGAACTGGCACCCCACACTGACTTGAGTTCCGTCCATCACTTTGTGATGCCAGAGCACTATCGAATTACCTGACGGCAGCCGCTCCTCTACGACTACGACATCGGTGCCCAGTACTTGTCTGCGTTCCGGCGCGGACTTTGTCTCATCCCCGGCAACGGAGCTGCTCAAAGCGGCGGCTAGATGTTCAAGCGCCATGTCCTGCGAAAGCGGGCTAGCGAGCACCAAGACGCGCATATCTCCGCCATCCACCGCAATCAGACGGTCTAACGGACTTGCCGAGTCAAGCTCCCACCCGCCGGGAAACCGAGCTTCCACGCCCGCATTGGTCAGTTTGACTACGGGAGCAGAATCGGGACCTGGTTTCGATGTGGATGGAGGCGTCGTTACAGGAGACGTAGTTACAGGAGGAGCCTGTGCGTGCGATGTCTCACGCTGCTTCTGTCTCCCTTCGTTCTCCCTAACTATGCCGCCACTAATGAGCCATGCAGCAATCCCAACAATCAGAACCACCACCGTCAACAAACCAACGGCAGCTACTGACACAACTGTGCTTTGATTCGACGCTGAGCTGACTTCTGCCCTGGCTGCAGGACGCCGCCCCGCGAAATCCTCCGACGGCTCCACTTCACCGGCTTCAGCGTCGCCGATGTTTTTCAACCAGGCCGGATTTACGCACTCCCCGAGCCGCGATGCTGGGCAGTCGAAGACTAAAAATCCACGGTCGCGCAGACGATCGACTAGTAGAGCTCGCCGCGGGTTCGCTAGCCCGGGTGGAACTTCGCCGACGATGAACTCAATATCCTCCTGCCAGCGGGGCGGATACTCAGTGATACCGCGCCCGCCACTAACTTCCACATCATCGGGTATCCCCTGGGGCGCATCCGGATACATGGTCAGCTGATAAGCCAGCGCAATGACTGTTTCCACCAATGGTGCGCTGTCGTTCGCTCCGACCAAATGTGTCATCCGACTGGCAATGTGGCCCCCGCTCAGACGAGTGACACAGACACGCGTTTCCTCTACTTCCACCAACACGCTATGAGACACAGTTGCCTCATCGAGTTCCACAACGGCGTCGGCAAGCGTCAGGATGTACGGATTGAGTTCGGTAGCCAATAGCGCGGAGGCCAGCCGGCACTGTCGCACAGCACCCCAATAGCTGGGCACAATGACTGTTTGCATGCTCTCGAGAAGCGGTCTAGGGCCATGCACCGCCAGTTCTGCGGTGTCTGCAGGTGCCGCGAGTCCCCACAGGTGCCAGGTGCCGTGGCGCAGCGTCGGGGTCTGGGTGGTGGAAGAAGATTCGACCCGAATCATCAACTGTCCTCCTGGTCACCAGCGGTATCCAACCAACCCAACTGCACAATCTGCGGACTCTGGCCGTGCGCCACCCAATAGCCACGGCCCGGCGGCTGCTCACAAGGCTTTACGCCGAGGATGGGGCCGTCGTCGCGTGTGCCGTCCATAACAAAGACGCTGGCACCCTGGTCCTTAACCGCACCCATGACCGGGTCGTGGAGGGACCGCAACGCCCCGCTGATTCGACGGGCAAAAAAGATATTGAGCCCAATGTCGGCGGCGTGAGCGATGATTTCTGCCAGCGGCTGCAAGGGGTTACCCCGCGAGCCGGCCACGAGGTCATAGTCGTCCACGATGACATTGATGGTTGGACCACTCCACCAATTTCGGGCCTTCAACTGCGCTGGGGTGATATCCGGTTGCGGGAGACGAGCCTTCAGTACCTCTGCCAGCTCTGCCAGCATGGGTGTCGCCACCGCAGCCGAGCCCGCATAACCGGCCAGCCGCTCTTGGGGCACGGCCTCCATTAGCCCACGGCGGTAGTCAATTACGACGAATTTCGAGTCCGACTGCGAGTACCGCAACTGGTGAACGATGCCCCTCAACGCGGCGGTTCTGCCACTGCCTGCCGAACCGAATATCAGTAGGTGACGATCCTTTTCTGGGTGGAATATCACCGCACCCAGACCGGCTTCTTCGAGCCCCACCGCAATCGCACCTCTCGCAGCGGCCGCTGGTCGCGGCAAACGCGCAATATCAATCCGCCGTGGCAACAACTGGAGCTTTGGTGCCTGCTCACCGTGCGGCGCTGTCTCTGCAATCCGCTTAGTGTCTGCAGCGCCGGTGAGAGCTACCAGCATCGCAAACCCGCCCGGCGCGACTCCGCGTCCTGGGCTCTCCGGCACCAGCTCCGCTGCCTTGCGGTCAATCATTGAATCCATCGACTCCGCCTGCCGCAGCTCAATCCGAGTACCAATCAGGTCGCGAACGGCAGGTCTCATGTCCGTCCAGCGATAGGCCGTGAGCAGGACATGAATTCCCACCGCCAATCCATCTGCAACCAGCGCCTGCACATCGTCACTCAGCGCCGGAAACTCCGTTTTGAACGCACCCCAGCCGTCAATGACCAACACCGAATCCGGCTGACCCGCCGCCCGTGCTGCTTCCGGAGAGAGCCATCCATTAGTGCGAAAGAGCTGTTCCCGACGACTTACCTCACGACGCAAGAAACCAATCGTACGGCGAATAAGCTCCTCGTCTCCGCGGTGTGCAACCGACGCGACATGCGGCAACTCAGCCAGGTCGCTCAGGCCGCCCGCACCACAATCGACGATATAAAAATGCAGGTCACGAGCGCTGATACCGTCGGCTAGCGCGAGGATCGCTGTGCGTGCGGCAGTGGTCTTTCCTGACCGCGGCGCTCCGACGATTGCCACGTGCCCACCGGTCGTGCGCAGGTCAATACGCAGTGGGTCCTGACGCTGAAACAGCGGCTTGTCCACCAGCCCAATCACACCGGTCAATCGCTGTCGCGGCAGCTGCTCGTCGGGCTGAAGCTCGATGGCCTCCGGCAATGGTGGCAGCCACACCCGATGCGCACGTGTCGATACGTGCGACACCGCTGCCACCACGGCACCGAGCACCGTCTGCTCCGATGTCTGCGCAGGCGGATCGGCCATTCCACCATCGCTTGACGACGCACCGAAAGCCTCCCGCGTCCAATTTTCAGCGGTAAATTCAGCGACAGCTACGGCCTGGCCCTGCAGCCCCTGCTCTGCCCCAGCCGTCGCACCGTCAATAGGCTGCGGACGGACCACCGGGCCGGAAACATACGCCGACCGAAACCGCACCGGCTCGGCGGCAGCAGATTTGATATATCCAATGCCCGGGATGGCCGGCAGATGATAGGCGTCCGGAACGCCCAGCACGCTGCGGGACTCCGCGACGGAAAAGGTCTTCAACCCAATACGATAGGAAAGATGGCTTTCCAACCCGCGCAAGCGGCCTTCCTCCAGACGCTGACTGGCCAGCAGCAAATGCATGTGCAAACTGCGCCCCAACCGACCAATCGCAACGAAGAGCTCAGCAAACTCCGGGCGTGCGGAGAGCAGCTCTGAAAACTCATCCACCACAATCAGCAACGCGGGCATGGGTGGCGCATCTATCTGCCCAGCGCGCCGGGCTTGCTCATAATCGCTGACACCGGCAAAATTCCCCGCAGCGCGTAGCTGCTCTTGACGCCGCGTCATCTCACCCCGCAGTGCGTCTTCCATGCGGTTGACCAGGATAAGCTCCTGCTCCAAGTTGGTAATCACCGCCGAAACATGAGGCAATTGATCCAGGCCCAGAAACGTCGCCCCGCCCTTGAAGTCCACCAGCACAAAGTTCAACTGATCCGGACTGTGCGTGGCTGCGAGCCCTACCACGGTCGTTCGGAGGAATTCCGACTTACCCGATCCTGTGGCGCCAACGCACAAACCGTGTGGCCCCATGCCGCCCTCGGCACTCTCCTTAAAATCCAGATAGACCGGCGCGCCGCTGTCATCAGCCCCCACAGGAATTCGCAGACGCGCACTGCCGTAGCGCGGTCGGTAGCGCAGAGTTGTCGGAGGCGGATAGAGCCCGAGCTCCTCCATCACCGGATCTTCCGAGGTCTTAACGGAATCATCTGCGCTTGTTGGCACTTCAAAACGCGCCAAGCTCCGCCCAAGCACCTCCGCTTCTGCTGGACTCAGCTGATCAGGTACGCCAATCTCCTCCCGTCCGGACGCGGTTTCCGCATGCACAGCAGTAGTGGAAACAACCAGCGCGATGCCATGGTGAACCGCTGCCTCCCACAACGTTGACTGCGCTTCCACGACGGTCAGTAGTACTACCGAGGTCTCCGACCCCGCCGCGTCAAAAATCGGTGTCAGTTCAGTGACATCGTGCTGTCCGTTCGAATCCGCCAGCACAATCAGAACTGCAGCTGGCAGTGTGTCGATAGCCGTGAGCAGCTCAGTCAGCTGCGCACACGTCGCCGCCCGCAACCGCGCTGGGCCACAGGCATCAGTAACTGCGGGGTGTCCGTGGTGTGGCGTCCATTTCAGCCATTCCCACTCATCTCCCACAACTGCAATCAGGCAATCCTCCGGATGATGCAGCGCAGCAGCTTGGGCGACCATTGCTCGAGCCAGCCCCTGCGCCGCGGTATCTCCAGTGAGCGCGATGATCTCAAAGGCTGACACATCTATGGCAAAGGGCACTCCCTCAACCTGACGAGCCGATCGAATAACTTCCCGCAGTGCTACGGCGGAAACCGGATCCAGTTTCTCGGGCGCCGGAATTGCCGGTGGTGTTACAGGCGTTGCGGGCTGCTGCGTTGCCACCCCGATGCGCAGCTGCAAGAAATCCGAGTCCCCCTTTCGACGCTCGCACGCCCGCCCCATCGCCCCCAGCTGCCACAGAGTTCCAGGCCGAGGGTGGATAAACTGCGCCGATTCACGCTGCATCCTCGCTGCTTTCGCCACCGCGCGGCGAATACTGGACAAATGCCTCTGATAGTCCTTCCGCGCCGGTGCCATGTCCTTATTTCCCGCCCCGCCCGACACCATCATGCCCACAGTGGAAAACACCATCATCAGCGGAAACATAAACGACATCGGGTTACGTCCCATCCCAGAGACAAACATCAACACCACCATGCCGACCACCGCCACGACCATGATTAACGGCATGAGTGCACGCATCAGCGGCACCGGCTGTGGCTCCGGCGCTTCTGGAGGCGCATCCGGCGCGATTGTGCCCGTCATAGGCTGCGGCCCCGCTTTTCGGGTAGCCGAAATCTCCGCCTGTGCACTAGTCACAAAAATCCCCCCCGCTATGTGTCGCCCCTTGTGTTCACTCGACGGCCAATCCCCCGACCAATCGGTGTACGCATAGCTTAAAACACACTCCGGATTCTCGCAGCGCATGACCGAAACTGATAGCGGGGGCACGCGCAGTTACTACTCCGAGTAGCGCTCTAGCGAGTTGTACGACACTCTAGAGGGACTAAAGCATGCAGAATTCATGGGGGAAATACATGCTGGGGGAACTCATTCGCGTGCGCATTGATGCCGCACACATGCCCGAAGACACCAACCGAGCACACGCAGACCTTGCGTTACCGACCAACGTCGCAATCGCCGCACTTGTACCGGATATCCTGCAAATTTTCGATATCGACATTGCGGACTTCCCGCTGGCACAGTGGCAGCTACGGACCGCCACTGGCACGATTTTGCTTGCCGACGACACCCTGAATGATGCCGGTATTGCACCAGGCGAACGCCTGGTTGTTATCAACGACCCAGGTCCCGTGCCCAAACCTCGACTCTTCGATGCCGCCGATGCTATTACCGACACCACCTATACCGATGGTATCGGGACGGCTGATTTGGTTGTTGGCTGTACCGCCGCCCTCGTGGCCACGGCTTCAATCGCAGCTGCCTCACTGAGCTTGAGCAGTACCGATTCCACACTGGCCGCGGCAATCAGCTTCATCGCGCTGCTGGCAGTAGCGGGTGGACTGCGCCTGGCGCTGTTGCGTAGCGCAAAACCGGCGATTGTCATGTCCCTGGAGCTGCAAGTGCTCATTCTGGGCACCTCTTCGGGGCTCTGCTTCGTTGGCCTCGACCTACACCGCATACTCACCGACTGGCCGCCGACTGCTGCGATTAGTGTCGCGCTTGCCGTCATCGGTTTGATTTTTCTCATTTCCAACACCGGCGACGGCGACAACCGCATCACCGTTACCCTGGGCGCGACGAGTCTCAGTGCTGCAGTTACCTTCGGTATTTACGCTGCGGCTGTCGCACTTTTCCACAACTCGGTTCAATCAGGAGCGCTCACCGCTGCTAGTGCAGTCATCCTGATACTGCTGGCACCTTCCATCGCTATCAAGGCTGCCGGTATTCGCGTACCCAAAGTCCCTGCCGCCGGCGAGAGCTTCGATGACAGCGAAACTCCCGAAATATCCCACAACGCACCTAAGCGAGCGGGGTGGATCCTCGATGGCATCCTCTGCAGTGGCACCGGAAGTCTCAGCATCTTCACCCTGGTGGTACTTTTCTCCGGAGCCTATGCGAACAAGTGGTGGCCTCTAGGCATGGCTGCTGCTGTCATAGTCTTTTGTGCAATTCACTCCCGTGGCCAAGCCCGGAAAGTAGCTTCCACCTGTACTGCTTTAGCTGGTCTTGCCGTCATTGTGGCCGTCGCCTTTCAACAGTGGTTCGAGGGCAATTGGCCAGTCGCCGCTGGCCTGGTCGTCCCCATGCTTGCAGCCACTGCCTTAGCCGCATTTCCCGCGTCACGCATCTCACCTACAACGCGCCGCATAGCTGAGCTAACCGAGGCCTGCAGCATCGCCGTCATTCTGCCCATTGCGGCCATCATTGCCGAATTCCCTGAGTTCGTAAGTGGGTTCTTCCAGTGAAAAACCCACTTTTCATGAATGCCATAAAAACTCGTCTCACCGCCACGGCCGCACTTTCCACAGTGCTTATCTCGACGTTGACGGCGGCCACCGCAGTAGTACCGTCGGGCATCGCACCAATAGCGGCTGCCCAGAACAGCCAGGACTGCGTGGCCACGATGCTGTCGTCGGAAAGCGCACTGCATGAACCGACGGTGATCGAAAAAGCTCTTCGGTTTCGCCAAGCATGGCAACTGACGACGGGTGCGGGGATTACGGTGGCGGTAATCGATACCGGGGTCTCACCCAATGAGCGCCTGGGCGAGGTTCTCGACGGTGGCGATTTTGTCGACGGCAACAGCGGGTTCGTAGACTGCGACGGTCACGGAACTCTAGTAGCCGGCATTATTGCAGGCCGGCCCGGTGCCGATGGTTTCGCCGGACTGGCGCCCGACGCGCACGTGTTGTCGATAAGACAAACGGCCGATGGCGAAGGAAATTTGGAGTCGCTGGCACAAGCTATCGACAGGGCCGTCGCGGAGGGCGCGCGAGTCATCAATATCTCGCTCACATCGTGTGCCCCGGCAGGTGTAATGCCCCAAGGTGCAACAGATGTTGCCGAGAGCGTCGCACGCGCGGAAATCTCAGGCGCAGTAGTGGTCGCAGCGGCAGGAAATAAGGGCGATAGTTGTCAGGACGGATCCGTAGCGTGGCCCGCAGTTCTGCCGGAGGTAATCGCGGTATCAGCAGTACAGTTCGACGATGCTGGCCAAGCACAACCCGCAGAGTATGCAATCACGGGACAATGGGTCAATGTCTCCGCTCCCGGCGGCCCCGTACTCGGTCCCGATCCGCGCACCCCCACCGGTCTCATAGACCGCCACGTGTTCGGGTCCGGGGATAACACCCGAGCTCAACAGATTGCCGGCACCAGCTTTGCCACGCCAACCGTGTCGGGCACAGCTGCCCTGCTGCTGGCACGAAACCCAGAGCTTTCCCCAGCACAGGTTCGCGACATCATCCTTAATTCCGCGAGCCCAATTAGTTCCGGGCTCGGCCTTGGTCGCGGCATCATTGCACCTTATGACGCTCTGATTTGGACCACTGTAGACACCGCTGCGCAGCACGCAGCCAATCCCGCGGCCGCACCGGCTCCACCGGATCTGCTTTCTTCGCAGGAGCGCAATGCACCGCTCCGGGCGACTGGACTGCTCCTGATATGCGCACTGGGCCTAGGTGCCTGGCTGCTCTCGCGCCCCAGACAGCGGCCCTAGCGCCGCCTGCTTACTCAGCTCAGGGCCTCCGCGCAACGCGGCCAGCACTTCCCAGTCCACTGGTCGCGTGCCACCGCTATCGGCATTGGTTGATGCATTAAACCCGAGGGCAGCCAACGTCGTGCGATCGTGCACAGCAAAGCGCATCCCCTCTGGCGAAATGACGTGTACGGCCCCATTTACGCTTACTGCAATCGAGCTGCGCTCACGGCTGCGACCATCCACGAAACCGTCGACGGCCGCACCCGAACCGTCGGCATGCGGGTAATCCACGTGCCGCCCCTCCGGAGCATGCTGCGACCACTGCACGAGAGCTTGCGGCCGTCCTGCTATCCGGCCGGCACACAACCAGCCATCAGCATCGGCAAACGTCAGCGGCTTTTCAGGTAGCCCCGGGACTGCTGGCGCATTCGCAACGGGAACTGCCGCCAGCTGCCCCTCACTGGCCTGCAGAACTGGGCTATGCGCAGCTAATAGCTCTCCTAGCACCGGGGAGAGAATCGCGGCACCGTCGTCAAGCACGATAACGCGCCGCTGCCCGACCTCAACCACATTGCCGACTGTGTCGAATGGAGCGGCGAAGTGCGTGGGTGCGCCGCGGTTCGGGATTGCTGGCGCGGCCAGAATCGGAACCTCCGGAATCGTTCTGAGCAACGCAGGGCTGACAGGCCGGACTGCGGCGCGTTCCAACCCCAGCGCTCGAGAAACAGCGGCGTGCTCCGGGTGGTTGACATCCAGCCGCGAGCGGTAGCCCTGCGTAATCAGCCAGAGGTTTTGGCCATCGGCAACGACGGCACTGTCCGAGTGGGTTCGGGTAAGCTGCTGCGGTTCCCCACGGACTTCTTCAAGACGCGCAAGCGACTCTGCAACAATCCACGGCTGCCCGAGGTCTTGCACCGTCCGCTCGCATAAAGACAGTGCCAACTCCGGCGCACCTGCACTGCCCCTCTTGGCAGCTCCCGAGGCACCAGAGCCTGCCGGCGCGGCCGGAACTGCTGGTGC
Source organism: Corynebacterium sp. 212_CJEI (assembly GCF_001055915.1). Taxonomy (NCBI): domain Bacteria; kingdom Bacillati; phylum Actinomycetota; class Actinomycetes; order Mycobacteriales; family Corynebacteriaceae; genus Corynebacterium; species Corynebacterium sp. 212_CJEI. The sequence continues at coordinate 118,388 of NZ_JVPT01000062.1, forward strand.
GCCCTCAATCCCGACAGCAAAACTGATGTCCTCTTTGTCCAACTCGCTACTGCGCACCCGCTTCGGCTCAGCAGGATTGCCCAAAATTAACCGCGCCGATGCGAGATTCGCGACTGGATGCAATCGACCATTGACACGTACATGCAGGCCCTCCGACCCCGATACGACAATCAGCTGCTCATTGGAGCTCGAACCGCCCTGCGGCCGCACCAACGACAGCACCGCAGTGCCGGCGGCCAGTAAAACCACCAGCGCACAGCCGATAAACAGTGCTCGCGTACGCGTGCGCAGAGGATCGTGCAGCATTCGCGAATCCGCACGCACAAGCGCGTGCTCAATCCGACGAATCAAGAATCGATGACCGCTGACCTGGCTAGGCGTAGTCGGCGTACGTGGCATGAGTTTCCCCCAAAACTATTCCCCCAAATAATCTCTACCCTGCAGAGTAAGCCAGGCCGCGCTACTGTGCGACCAGGGGAATTTTAGTGGGGAACATATTGGGGGGATTTTCACATGCCATTGTCATTGTGGCTACTCATTACAGCAATAACCATCACTGCAGGCGCGCATGTCCCTGTGCGCGGCCGCAGCCTTCGTGACCGCCTGCGACGCACCGAACCAGGACAACTCATCGGACTACGTCTCACACCAGGCCTGCGAAGCCAGCTAAGCGCTGCGGATATCGTCTCGCTTGCCGACGACAGCCCAGTGACCCTGGATGCGCTGTGCTTTTATCACATTGCGCCGGAAGTCCGCGGAGAGCATGCGCACCGCTACTTCCGAGCAGCCGAGCGCTCCGGCACAGCCCCTGAACCCTGGACACATCTGGTGGCAACTCTTCCGGTGGAAGCCTCCGCTGACCAAGCCCTACGCTTCCTCATCCACCGGCTGGGAACCCTTGGTATTCGCGCACGGCGATTGACGGCACCGGAATGTGCTCTGACTGAGAGCTCTGCGGAGGTCGTGCAGCTGCGCCGCACTGGACGCTCTCATCATGTGGCGGCGTTGGGACGCAAACCGCACCTGTGGTTAAGCCGACAACGTGACATCGCTATCACTAATGGTCCGGCGCAGGTCATAGGAGCCGGGAGCAGTGGACAAACCATCACAATGTGTCCCGCGAACGTCCCCCGATTGGAGGTCGACTGCGGCAATCAGGACATTTGTGAGCTGCTCATCGGAATGCTCTCGCTCGGCTATCGAGTCGGGATTCGCACGTCCCGTCCACATTTCTATACTGTGGCTCTTGATCTGGGCGCAGTACTTCTCGCTCGAGCTGGAGACGACACCGTCGATGTGGTTGTTGTCGAAGAGTATGAGCCCGACCTGTGTACTGGAATCGCGAGAATCATCGAGGTCAGTCGTACAGGTTCGCCCACGGCAGCAGCAGCGGAAATGCCAGCTTCGTGCCCTCGACTGGCGATGGGCGAATTCACCTGGACGCTATCTACCGCCCGCACTACCGATGAATTGCAGCCACTAGCTATGCGGGCAACTAGCGGTTTAGTCCCGGAATCAACGCACCCAAATCTGGCAGACCGCCCGGCGCCTGGGAGCCGTCAGGCTCCCCCTGCTGCGCCGGGTCATTCGGAGCGCCATTTTCTTGGCCACCCGGCTGACCGCCTGCTGCAGGAGGCACATCCTCCTTCGGCATCTGTGCACCAGTGACATTGCCATTGTCGATAGTGGCAGCGCCCGCTGGTCCCGAGCACTCCAGAGTAGACGGGCCATAGGCCGCGCAGTTGTAACCGAATGCGCTCAACTGAGAATTCGCTGGCAGCGTCTTCATCTCACCCGCCGGCGGGAACGTAAGGACCTCGTAAGTAACTCCCCCCGGGTTCCAGGACACAGCATTGGCGGGAACCTTGTTTCCCGTGCCGTCATCGACCATCGGAGGATTGGCAAGATTCACCTGGCAGGCCAAGTAGGCGTCACCGCTCAGATCGTTGAGGAAGCAGCGTGTCGTGCCATCCTCCAACTGAAAGAGTCGAGTATTTGGGCCGTCCGCCGGGGTGTAATCCGCATCATTGACCTGGGTGATTGCAGGAGTTTCCGTCGGCGTCTCTGATTTTGTCGGTGTCGTCGACTCCTCAGTCGGCTTCGGCGGAGTCGAGGATTTAGTCTTTGCGGAAGAACTGACGGAGCGATTCGAGACTTCCGGCTTAGCCGGCTCGTCGTCTCCACATCCGGCCAGCGCGAAAGTCATCATCACACCGGCTGCGATCGTTGCCATAAATTTATTCATCCGCATGGTGTCCTAACCTACCCGACCATCGCTCCATCCCCTAGTAGCCGAGGGAGGAATTACTTCCGGAGAACTAGCTCGCATCTCGTCGATGCGTTCTGGCGTAATCACGTCATTGAAGGCGAAGATAGTTACTTCCCTATCTCGATAAACAGGGGTTACCCCTGGAGCTACCCAGAGCCCTTCACCAGGAAACTCTAAATCCTCCTTGGAATCCCAAATACCCGGGGGTGACAAATAGATGAATCCCACGTTCAGCTTTCGGGCTGAGCGATCGACATCGTTCACCCCATCCGGCCGATCGGGGTCTGGAAAACCGAGGTAATCAGCGTGCCAATACAGCATTGAGGTAGCAGTCCACTTATTCGCCACTGGCCAATCATAGTGCGGGAACACTACCGGCAAGTCATTGCGAGCGTACATCCAGCTGGACCCCTCCGGCGGATTCGTCAACGTGCGGTACTTATGTGCCTCCGGCTGCTCGGCCAACCAATCAAATGCCTTCAAGTCAGCCTTGGAAATGATTTGCCATTCCCTAGGGCTCTTGTAGGCGAAATCCGCAGCGCTAGCATTAGACGCCACTCCATAGACCACAAGTACAGCAGAGCTCACCGTCGCTAAGCTCAACCCCAGAACTCGCCCCGTCGATGGCACTTTTGACTCACTAATTCGAGCCGCCCACGCGCAGCCCCACGCAACGGCGATACCCGCAAGCGCGGAATACAGGTACGCGGTGACCATCACCAACCGGTGAGGCGTCGAATAGTGAAGATCCGTATACAGCGCGAGAATATCGCCCGGCACGCCACCAAAATGATTGAGCGCGTGGGTCGTCATCAACACCGAAACAAACCAGGCCGGTACTACCCACACCCGTCGGCGCGAAGTACCTGCGAAAACCAAAAACGCCATCCCGATGAAACCGAGGATGATGATTGGCCAGAACGGCCGGAATTCCTCAGTGTGGCGGGTCAGCATTGTGGCGCCTCGATACCACGCATCGAAACGATCGAGGTCGTCTACTTCAGCGCTAACCGCGCGCACATCCTCGGTCTGAGAAGTTCCCGTAAGCCACTGCGGCAGGAGAACTGCCACTGCTGGCACAAAGGCGGCTGCAATCACCGCGACGTCGTAAAGCCTGGCGCGAACCGCACCCAGTTCAGGATGCGCGGGACGCGGCAGGCGGTAGCACAACCACCAGATTGCACCGAGCATAACGACTGTAGGCACCGATGCCGGATGGAGCTCTCCGATACCGATTATCGAAAGCGCGGCGCTCAAGATGCGCTGAGGTGCGTGCGGGAGCGACGTAACAAAGGCAAAAACGGTAATCGCTAGTGCAATCGAGACCTGGTACGGCCAGGCCCCCACGAAGACCCCGACGGGCATCAATACCGGAAGCGCTGCGGAAACAAGCGCTGCAACCCCCGCGGCAACGGCGGTGGACAGCTTTCGGCGATCAATAATTCTCCAGGTCAGCGCCGCAGCTGCCGTGGGTATGGTCACGGCCGGAATGATAATGCCGAGGTAATTGACTGCCTCGGTGATTGGTAGACGGACAATCAGTATCCAAAGCGCACCGAACGCATGCCATGCGGCGGGATAGTAGGACACCGCCTGAGTTTCCACATTCTGAATCTCGCCCATTCTAGTGGCCGAGGCCATGCCGTCTTCCGTAATCGAACGGAGCACACTTGCATGCCAGAGTGTGTCCCAGCCTTGCTGGATGGTCGCCATCCCCTCGGACATTGAAGCGATGCGGCCGATAGCGGTCCACGTGAGAACCGCCGCTGCGATGATGACTCCGATACTTGCGATTAGCCCATAGCCCAACTCGCGCCATCGACTTGCGGCGGGCGGCTGCGTCTCGGCCGACACCGAACGCTCGACACTACCGCGCCGCCGCCGAATCAAAGCGCTGCCGTCACTCCAGCAAAGCGCGAGAAGTAGTGTCACGGCCCAGCAGATAGACGCACTTACCAAGGTGAAGCGCACATCGATAGCGCCGAGCGCCCACCCTGCGGTACCTGCGATACCAAACGTCACCGCAGGACCGAGGGCCAGCGCCCACGGAGTACGAACGCCGCTGGCTCGCACTACAACAGCGCCGGGGATTACGAGCAGCGCAACCAAGCTAACAATTGCCCACACCACTACCGAACACTCCTCCTACGGTCACTTTCTTCAGGGAATATTACCGAGAGCTTGTACATTTAAGCCTCGTTCACATCTGTCCGGGCATCACGACGCTCGCGGGTCTGCTCCGCCCTGGCCGCCAGATCAGCATCGCCGGGGTAATCAACACCTACCAGGCTGAGCCCACGCGCCTCTGCCACCGGGACCAACGGGGAACGCTTCTCTTCACTCAACAACTGTTCAGTGAATCCAACCGCACGTCGCCCCTCACCGACACTAAGGCAGGCCCCAACCAGTGAGCGCACCATAGACCAGCAGAACGCGTCGGCAGTCACATGGGCCTCGTACAGCTCTGGTTCTTCCCGCGTAGATACGTCGAACCACTGGAACTGCTGTAAATCTCTAGTGGTCGTCGCATGCGGCTTGTGTCGGCAAAAAGCGGCAAAGTCATTGAGCCCCAGTAGGGCATCAGCCGCCACCTGCATGCGGTTGATGTCCACTGACCGCCGCCAGTGGGCCGTATCGCGAGCACGGGTAGGAAGCGGGCCACTGACGCAACTAGTGACACGGTAGACATAGTGCCGACGTAACGCGGAAAAACGGGCATCGAAACCCGGGGGCGCAAACGAGGTGCCTCTAAGCGTCACGTCCGCGGGCAATAGTCGCGCTACACGACGAACCAAATTACCCGGATCCCCTGCGATAGAACGTGTGTCTAAACAGGCGACAGGAACATCTGCGTGAGCCACCTGCCCGGAGGCATGGACACCAGCATCTGTACGACCGGCCACAGTCAGTTGCACTGGAGTGCGCAACACCTTCTCCAGAGTGGATTCCAACGTCGCCTGCACAGTCCGCACCGGTTCTCCCGTTGGCTTATCGCGCTGAGAAGCCCAACCGTGGAAACCTGTCCCGTCATAGGCAATGTCAAAACGCAACCGAACCAGGTCGGAGTCGGTGCTCCCCATAGCGGCACGATCGGGAGAATCGCACGGGGTATCCGGAGTCGTTGGAGTAAGTGATGTCACGGTTAACAGATTGTAGCCGGGACCCCGGATTAGAGAATCAGCAGTTTCCACCGCAGGGTCTCCGTATAGCTCTCAATGTTGGTGCGTAATCCGTCGGTGTAACCGGAGGCAGAACTGGGGACGGGCGCTATGCACCGTCGTCAAGCACAAAGAACCCCCGGAAGAGCGTTCAGATATGAACTGCTCAACGGGGGTTCAAAGCTGTGAAGGCCAGAAGCCGTCGGCGAGGGGAATTACTCCTCCTCTGCAGCCTCAGCCTCAGTAGCCTCAGCCTCTTCGGCCTTTGCCTCTTCAGCCTGCTTGGAAGCAGCAGCGCGAGTTGCGCGAGTTGCCTCAGCAGTTGCGGTCTCTTCCTCAACCAGAGCGATCAGAGAGATCGGGGCATTGTCGCCCTTGCGGTTACCCAGCTTGATGATGCGGGTGTAGCCGCCGTCGCGATCAGCGAACTGCGGACCGATCTCGTCGAACAGCTTCTTAACTGCGTAGTTGTCGTTAAGCAGCTTTGCAACGTTGCGGCGATCTGCGAGAGTGCCGCGCTTTGCCTTGGTGATCAGCTTCTCAACGTACGGACGCAGCAGCTTGGCCTTGGTGTCGGTGGTCTTAATCTTGCCGTGCTCGATGAGCTGCTTCGCGAGGTTGGCCAGAATCTTCTTCTGGTGCGAAGCGGAGCCGCCGAGACGGGAACCCTGCTTAGGGGTAGGCATAGGTATCTCCTCGTTTTAATGAAGTCGCGTCGGTGAACTACTCGTCGTAGCCAGCGCTTGCGTCATCAGTCCAGTCAGCGTCATCGCCCGAGGCAGCGTCCAAATCAGCGACAGCAGCCGGGTCGAAGTTGTTCGGGGAATCCTTCAGAGCGAGGCCAAGCTCAGCGAGCTTCTCCTTGACCTCATTGATGGACTTGTCACCGAAGTTGCGGATATCCAGCAGATCCGACTCGGTACGAGCAGCGAGCTCACCGACAGTGTGGATCTCCTCACGCTTGAGGCAGTTGTAGGAGCGCATAGAGAAGTCCAGATCCTCAATCGGAGTCTGGTACGCAGCGACATCCTCAGCCTCGCGCGGGCTCGGGCCAATCTCGATGCCCTCAGCAGCCTCGTTCAGCTCACGTGCCAGACCGAACAGCTCAACCAGAGTCTTGCCTGCCGACGCCATTGCGTCGCGGGCGGTGATCGAGTTCTTGGTCTCGACATCGATGATCAGCTTGTCAAAGTCGGTGCGCTGCTCAACACGAGTAGCCTCCACCTTGTAGCTGACCTTCAGAACTGGCGAGTAAATCTGGTCCATCGGAATGCGGCCGATTTCGCCACCGGAGTTCGGGGTCGCCGGCACGTAGCCACGACCACGCTCAACGATCATCTCAATATCCAAGCGACCGGAATCGTTGAGAGTAGCAATGTGGTGATCCGGGTTATGAATCTCCACACCAGCTGGGCACTCAATGTCTGCAGCGGTCACCGCGCCTGCACCTTCGCGACGCAGGTAAACGGTAGCCGGCTCATCGAACTCGCTCGAGAGCACCAGACCCTTGATGTTCAGGATGATGTCGGAGACATCTTCCTTCACGCCCGGGATAGTGGTGAACTCGTGCAGCACACCGTCAATGCGGATGCTGGTGACTGCAGCGCCCGGAATGGACGACAGCAACGTACGACGAAGAGAGTTACCGAGGGTGTAACCGAAACCCGGCTCCAGCGGCTCAATGACGAACCGGGAGCGAGAGGAATCAATGTAGTCCTCAGTCAGCGTTGGGCGCTGGGAAATGAGCATTTTCGAAAATCCTCCAGGTGGCGACCGCTATATGACGCCATAGGGAATGAATGGATGCAAGCGAAGTTGGTTATTACTTCGAGTAGAACTCGACGATCAGCTGTTCCTGAAGCGGAATGTCGATCTGTGCGCGTTCCGGGGTCTGGTGCACGAGGATGCGCAGGGACTCAGGAACAACCTGAAGCCATGCCGGGACGACAGCGTCGACCAGGTTCTCCTGTGCCTCTTCGAACCAAATCATCTTCTGCGACTTCGGGCGCACGTCGATGATGTCGTACTGGCTTACCTGGAAGGACGGCACGTTGATCTTTTTACCGTTAACGGTGAAGTGGCCGTGGGAAACCAGCTGACGAGCCTGGCGACGGGTACGAGCCAGACCAGCGCGGTAGACAACGTTGTCGAGACGCGACTCCAGCAGGACGACGAGGTTATCGCCAGTCTTGCCCGGACGACGGTGAGCCTCGGCGTAGTAGCGACGGAACTGCTTCTCCATCACGCCGTAGGTGAAACGTGCCTTCTGCTTCTCCTGGAGCTGGAGCAGGTACTCCGACTCCTTGATACGAGCGCGGCCAGCCTGCCCCGGAGGGTAGGGACGACGCTCAAAGTTCATGTCGCCACCGACGAGGTCGACGCGGAGACGACGGGACTTACGGGTTGCGGGACCGGTATAACGGGCCATTTCTGTTCTCTCCTTACCCTATTCCTAGACGCGACGACGCTTCGGCGGACGGCAGCCGTTGTGCGGCTGAGGGGTCACATCCGAGATCGAGGACACCTCAAGGCCAGCGGCCTGGAGGGAACGGATGGCGGTTTCGCGGCCCGAACCCGGACCCTTAACGAAAACGTCAACCTTCTTCATACCGTGCTCCATGGCCTTACGAGCAGCGTTCTCGGCGGCCATCTGAGCAGCGAACGGAGTGGACTTACGAGAGCCCTTGAAACCGACGTGACCAGAGGAGGCCCACGAGATAACAGCGCCCTTCGGGTCCGTGATGGACACGATGGTGTTGTTGAAGGTGGACTTGATGTATGCGTGGCCCTGAGCCACGTTCTTCTTTACAACGCGACGGCCGGTACGACGGCCGCGTGCGGACTTCGGAGCTGCCATGTTTTACTTCTTCTTTCCGGCGATCGTCTTCTTCGGACCCTTACGCGTACGAGCGTTGGTCTTGGTGCGCTGACCACGGACTGGCAGGCCACGACGGTGGCGCAGACCCTGGTAGGAACCAATCTCAATCTTGCGACGGATATCAGCCTGAACCTGACGGCGGAGGTCACCCTCGACCTTCCAGGTAGCTTCAATCACGTCACGCAGCGCAGCAACCTGCTCATCGGTGAGAGCGTCGGTGCGCAGATCCGGAGAGATGCCGGTCTTCTCCAGCAGCTCATTGGCACGGGCAGGGCCGATGCCATAGATGTAGGTAAGAGCGACCTCCATACGCTTGTTGCGTGGCAGGTCAACTCCAGCAAGGCGTGCCATACGGCAATTTCCTTCCGGTTGATGCGGTGGTTTACTCCACTGCCATCCTTCCCAAACCCGGCTTACTCGGTCGGACGCCGAGTCGCGCAGGTGTTATAGAAAGGCTCCAGCCACCGTTGCCGGAGGTATTCTCGCTTACTTCTGTGGAAAAGCTTTCATAAAGAACCACCGCGCCGAACTGCTGAGACACTAGGTCTCAACATCACGCGGCCGTCACCAGAAGCAGCTAGGACGGTGGAGTTTCTGTCTAGTTAGTAAATAAGCCCATAACCACTACCAACAGTGGTCAGGTCGATTTACTTGTAGCGGTAGACGATTCGCCCACGCTCGAGATCGTACGGAGAAAGCTCCACTACGACTCGGTCTTCCGGGAGAATACGGATGTAGTGCTGGCGCATCTTGCCACTGATATGGGCGAGCACCTTGTGCCCGTTGTCCAGCTCCACTCGGAACATCGCGTTCGGCAAGGGCTCGACGACGCGACCCTCAACCTCAATTGCGCCTTCCTTTTTAGCCATGTCCTCCACGTCTCTCTGGCGGATACCCGGGACAATCCCGGCACCAGTTGGGAAATCTCTACTCTGCCTGGTGTTTTAGCAGTTCCGTGCAGGGATAATCATCACTGCAGCGACACTGCGCCCACACCATCGCCCAACTTTACACGCGACCTGCGTTTTTACCAAATACGACCACTATGGGACCGCCTGCAAGCGATGGCAGGCGGACTCTCTCCCCGCGTTCAGAATACATCGCAGCTTTTATAGCAACATTCTGACCTTTCGCGTGGCCCCTCCCGCACTAGTTATTCATATCGAGGAGTCAAAATACGGGGGCCGTCCGCTGTGGCGGCAACTGTGTGCTCCCAATGGGAGGCCGGCATTCTATCGGCGCTGACGACCGTCCAGCCGTCGTCAAGCTCATCACTACCCCACTCGCCGCCGAGAATGAGCATCGGTTCAATGGCCAATACGGAGCCTTCGACGATGCGGGGTCCCTTTCCTGCTTTGCCTTCGTTGGGAAGGAAGGGATCCATGTGCATCTCGCGCCCAATGCCGTGCCCGCCGTATCCATCGACGATGCCGAGTTCAATATCGTGGCGCAGTTCAGCCTCACGGGTCGCCATTTCAAGCGCATACGAAATATCGGTGAGGCGAGCGCCCGGCACCATGGCCTTAATACCTTCGGCGAGGACCTCTGATGTTGCAATGTTCAGTTTTTCGACATCGTCACTCAGCTTTCCGACGCCGAAAGTAAGTGCCGAATCGCCGTGCCAGCCATCCAGGATTGCGCCACAGTCAATTGAGACTAAATCACCATCGGCGAGAACCGTAGACGAAGACGGAATGCCGTGGACAATCACTTCGTTCACTGATGCGCAGACAGATGCCGGGAAGCCTTCATAGCCAAGGAAGGACGGCGTTGCGCCAGCATCGATAATGACCTGGTGCGCAATCTCATTGAGATCTGCCGTGGTGACCCCTGGCTTAGCGGCATCTCGGCAGGCTAGCAATGCACGACCGACGATCTCGCCGGCCGCTTGCATCGCATCCAATTCTCCCTCGGTGCGGGCAGGAACTACTTTGCGGCGGCGTCGAAAACTCATCACGCTGGTTGAGTCTACTCTGCCCCAGAAGGGAACCACCGGCTAGCTGTACCCCGCCACCTACGAGGGCGCCGCTCGGATCGCTGCCACTTCCGAGAAATTTACACCCAAAGATGAGCTGCCCTACGATAACTGGCATGCATTCACTGTTGAAGTCCGCGCAGACTGCGGGCGTTGTTATTGCTGCCAGCTCGCTTTTCCTGATTAGCGCATGCTCAAGCAACCCCGAACCGTCGCCAGCGCCGACTGTCCCCTCCACTTCCCCTGCCACGGAATCGCCGGAGGCCCCTGGAAGCACCTCGGGTTTCATGGGCGCCTCTGCACTGCCTGAGTCGATCCAAAACTTCACACCTGATGCAATTAAGGAGGCGATTGGCAGCTGCGTCGAGTCGGATGACTCTAAACCCGTCATTTTTGGCAGCGAGAGCGTGCATGGCTTCACCTGCGTAATGGCAGTTGGCGACGGTGGCACCGCAATGCTCAGTACGGCCGAGGACCCGGCCACTGTCGAGCGCATTAACGAAAAGGCTGAGTCCGTCGAAAACTACGCACCATACGAGCTACCCGGCAAGCACGCATTTAGCGGTATCAACAAGGGGTCCCCTTTCGTAATGGTTATCGACGAGGATAACCGCATCTACCAAGAGTTCGTTTTCGCGAATATTGGCGCCGAGGCCGCACAACCGCTTATCGACGAAATCATTCAGGACTTCCAGTAGCCCTCACTATCGGCTGCCCCCGCCCCACCCCAGCCACACACAAAAGCCGGGTTAAGTAAAGAAAAGTGTGTCCGCATGCCACCATAACCCCAGACCACACACCACAAATCACCAAAGAATAGCTCCCCGAAAGCTATTACCCACACCATCCCGCACCTCCGGCCACATTTGTGCTAACCGCACACCGGTTGGATTAAAGGATGACCACCAACCGCCCCAGCTGCCCACTATGCGGCAACAACACAAAGAAAAACGGCACCACCAGCAAATCAACCACCCGTTGGCGCTGCACCCACTGCGGACACTCCTTTACCCGCAACACCCAAACCCACAACAAAAACACCGCCACCATGGCTTTGTTCATCCAATGGGCCACCGGCACCCAATCTCTAACCACCTTCGCCGCACACCATGGCGTAACCAGGCAAACCATGCACCACCGATTCCGATGGTGCTGGTGGATCATCCCCACACCCACCATCGACTCATTCCGCATCCATGACCAAATCTTCCTCGACGCGACCTATCTAAAGTCCGGATGCCTCCTGATCGCAGCCAGTAAAACCCACGTCATCAACTGGACCTGGGCCAGACACGAAACCACCGCCGCCTACACCGAACTCCTACGCCCCATTGCCGCACCACTAATCGCAGTCACAGACGGCGGACAAGGTGCCCAATCAGCCATCCACCACTGCTGGCCAACAACACGCATCCAACGCTGCCTCGTCCACGCCCAACGAACAGTCCGCCGCCACACCACCAGCAACCCCCGCACCGATGCCGGCAAAACCCTCTACCGCCTAGCCCTGAAACTCACTCGCATCACCGACCTTGACCAAGCATCCACATGGGTCGCCCACCTGCACGAATTCGACCACACCTACCGGGAATGGATGAACGAGAAAACCACCATCAAAGACCCTGCTACCGGCGCCTACACCAAGGTCTACACCCACCAACGCGTCCGAGCGGCCTATCAATCATTGCTATCTCTGCACCGCAGAGACCTGCTGTTTACCTACCTGCAACCCCCACCAACAACCATCGACCCCGACAACCTTGCAGCAACAACAAACAGCCTCGAAGGTGGCATCAACGCCCCCATAAAAGAACTAGCCCGCAGACACCGCGGACTATCACTACCGCATCAACGCACAGTGATGGATTGGTGGCTGTATCTACATACAGAAGTCCCTGACGATCCGGTCAAGATCGCCAGGGACCAACGATGGGGTCAAGACGCACTTTCCACAGCAACAGACCTGATCACCCACAACACCACAGCCACTACCAATGACATCGGTGCACCAGCAGAATACGACACCGCCATCGACACCAGCTACCAACACAACCTCGGCATCCAAAAAGGCTGGATCAAATAACCGCAACACGCCCGGAAAAGACACACTTTTCTTTACTTAACCC